>JBKPIZ010000221.1:0-4193 GCA_046730495.1 Pseudomonadota bacterium | reverse complement strand
CATGCTCCGTGAAAAAGCTAAGGCGGGAAGACGAATCGAAGAGAAGTCGTCCCGCTCTAACGCCGTGAAGGTGCAGCGTGCGGCCAAGCACCCGAGGGCGGGGCGACGTCGGGCCAAGGCCGCAAAGACGTCTTCGGTCCGAAACGTGCTGGTCGTCGATGTCGGCGGAACCTCGGTCAAGATCCTTGCGAGTGGGCAAAAAATACACCGATCGTTTTCATCCGGACCGAAGCTGACCCCCAAAGAGATGGTCTCCGGCGTGAAACGACTCGCGGCGGATTGGGCGTACGACGCGGTGTCGATCGGCTATCCGGGCCCAGTGCTGCGCGGTCGACCCATCGCCGAACCATACAACCTTGGGCGCGGATGGGTTGGGTTCAATTTCGCAGCGGCGTTCGACCATCCCGTGAAGGTCATCAACGATGCCGCCATGCAGGCTTTGGGGAGCTATAGGGGCGGCAAGATGCTTTTTCTCGGCCTCGGAACCGGGCTCGGATCAGCCATGATTGTTGATGGCATTGTTGAGCCCATGGAGCTTGGTCATTTGCCATACAAGAAGGGCACCTACGAGGATTACGTCGGCAAAACGGGATTTGAACGTCGCGGCAAGAAGAAATGGCGGCGCGAAGTTTCCGACGTGGTGGCCCGCCTCATCGCGGCGTTGGAACCCGAAGACACAGTGCTCGGAGGAGGCAACGTTCATAAGCTAATGGTGCTGCCGCCGCGCTGTCGCGCCGGAGATAACGACAATGCTTTTCGCGGCGGGTTTCGGCTGTGGGAGAAGGACGCCGCTGTCCGGCGCGCCGGGTGGCGATCGAAACCACCGGCTTGAGCCAGGGAGTACGCAAAATGGCTGCACATTTGGAGGTCCCGCGGACGCAGTGGACTGGCAAGCAGGCGGCGTGGCGCGCACTCGAAGATCATCAGCGGGCGATGCGAGGCCGCCACTTACGTACACTCTTCGCCGACGATCCTGCGCGCTCTGAACGGATGACGGCGGAAGCTGCCGGCGTCTTCCTGGACTATTCCAAAAACCGCATCGATGACGAGACCCTCCGATTGCTGATCGAACTCGCCGAGCAATCTGAGCTGCGCGTCAGGATCGAAGCGATGTTTCGCGGCGAGAAGATCAACATCACGGAAGATCGCGCGGTGCTGCATGTGGCACTCCGCGCACCCAGGGCAGCGTCGATTCTCGTCGATGGCAAAAACGTCGTGCCGGAGGTCCACGCGGTGCTCGACAAGATGGCCGCATTCGCGCAGCGCATCCGCAGCGGTCAATTGAAGGGACACACCGGAAAGCGCATCCGCAACGTCGTAAACATCGGCATAGGCGGCTCCGACCTCGGCCCCGTAATGGCATATGAGGCGCTAAAGCATTACAGCGATCGCACCATGACCTTTCGCTTCGTGTCCAATGTCGACGGCACTGATTTCGTCGAGGCGACACGCGATCTAGACCCCGCGGAAACGTTGTTCATCGTCTCCTCGAAAACCTTCACGACGTTGGAGACGATGACCAACGCGCACAGCGCGCGCGCCTGGTCACTCGCCGGCCTCGGCGGCGATGCCAAAGCCGTGGCTAAGCATTTCGTCGCGGTATCCACAAACGCCGAAAAGGTCGCAGAATTCGGGATCGATACGGCCAACATGTTTGAGTTTTGGGACTGGGTCGGAGGGCGTTACTCGATGGATTCCGCCATCGGTCTTTCGACCATGATTGCGATCGGCCCCGATCACTTCCGAGCCATGCTGGAAGGATTCCATGCAATGGACGAGCATTTCCGCACCGCGCCGTTTGCGCGCAACCTGCCGGTGCTCATGGGGTTGCTCGCGGTCTGGTACAACGATTTCTTCGGCGCGCAGACCGTCGCGGTCTTACCCTACGACCAGTACCTCAAGCGCTTCCCGGCCTATCTTCAGCAGTTGACGATGGAGAGCAACGGCAAGCACGTCACGCTCGCTGGCTCGCCTGTCGACTGCGAGACGGGTCCGATCTACTGGGGCGAACCTGGCACCAACGGGCAGCACTCCTTTTATCAGCTGATCCATCAGGGCACGCGGCTTATTCCCTGCGATTTCATCGCATTCGCGCGGCCCCTCAATCCACCGGGCAAGCATCATGACATGCTACTTGCCAATGTGTTCGCCCAGACCGAGGCATTGGCCTTCGGCAAAACCGCCGCGGAGGTAAGGGCAGAAGGCACGCCTGATTGGCTCGTGCCGCACCGCCTATTCGAAGGGAATCGTCCGTCGAACACACTGCTGCTGGAGGCGTTGACGCCGGCAGCACTCGGCAAATTGGTGGCGCTCTACGAACACAGCGTGTTCACTCAGGGCACTATTTGGCAGATCGATTCATTCGATCAGTGGGGCGTTGAATTGGGCAAGGTTCTCGCCCAGCGGATTATTCCCCAGCTAGGGGGTCCGACCGAGCCAAAGCTCGAGCACGACAGCTCGACCAATGCATTGATCCGACGCTATCGCAAACTCAAGGGATCTAGCTGATGCCGCGAGGATATGATCGCGCGCTTTATATTTTACCGTTCGATCATCGCGGCTCGTTTCAGGCCAAGATGTTCGGTTGGAAATCGCCGTTAAGCGAGGCGCAGACAGCCGAGATCAGCCGTGCCAAGGAAGTCATCTACGACGGATTTAATGCCGCCCTGGCCAGCGGCTTGCCGAAGGAAAAGACCGGGATCCTGGTCGACGAGCAATTCGGCGCCGCCATCCTCCGCAATGCTGTTTCTAAGAATGTTGTCACCGCCTGTCCAGCGGAGAAGAGCGGCCAGGGCGAGTTCGATTTCGAATATGGCGAGGAGTTTGCGCGTCACATCGAAGCCTTCGACCCGACATTCTGCAAAGTATTGGTGCGCTACAACCCACAGGGCGATCGCGCCTCAAATAAGAGACAGGCGACTCGATTGAAGCGTCTGTCGGAATTTCTGGCCGCCAAAAGCCGTAGTCGCTTCATGTTCGAACTCCTAGTCCCAGCAGAGAAAACGCAACTCGAGCAGCTTAACGGCGATAAAGCTAGCTACGATCGCAAGCTGCGGCCCGGCCTGATGGTCGAGGCTATCCACGAGCTTCAGGACGCCGGAGTCGAACCAGATTTGTGGAAAGTTGAAGGCCTGGATCGGCGCGAGGATTGCGAAAGCGTCGTAGCGGCAGCGCGCGCCGGCGGCCGCGATCATGTCGGATGCATCATTCTCGGCCGCGGCGAGGACGAGCGCAAAGTACGGCAATGGCTCGGGGTCGCGGCGGAGGTGCCGGGTTTTATCGGCTTTGCCGTGGGCCGCACCGTTTTCTGGGATCCGCTGGTCGCATGGCGGAGCAAAAAGGCGACACGCGAGCAAACAGTCGACTTGATCGCCACGCGCTATCGCGAGTTCGTCGATCTGTTTGGGGGAGCAACCACACGTTTGCCTTCTGAACTCTCAGATCACACCCGCTCGGGACATCGCTCCTCAAAGGAGGCCTGACACATGCAGCTAGGAATGATCGGCCTCGGTCGCATGGGCGCCAATATGGTCCGGCGGCTTATCAAGGGCGGCCACCAATGCGTGGTTTTCGACGTATCGCCGAAGGCGGTCGCGGATTTGACGCGCGACAAGGCGGTCGGAGCGTCCTCGACCGCGGACTTCGTGCGCAAACTCCAAAAGCCGCGGGCGGTTTGGCTGATGGTCCCGGCCGGGGTCGTCGACAAGACGATCGCCGATCTCGCGCCTCACCTCGAAAGCGGCGACATTCTCATCGACGGCGGCAACTCGTACTACGTCGACGATATCCGCCGGGCGCGAGCGCTCGCGTCGCAAGGAATCCATTACGTGGATGTCGGAACCAGCGGCGGCGTCTGGGGGCTGGAGCGCGGTTATTGCATGATGATCGGCGGACCGGTGACGGCAGTGCGGCACCTCGATCCGATATTCAAGACGCTGGCGCCCGGTACGGGAGATATCCCGCGTACACCCGGAAGAGAGAAAATCGGTGGCACCCCGGAGCTCGGCTACCTTCACTGCGGCGCGAACGGGGCCGGGCACTTCGTCAAGATGGTCCATAACGGCATAGAGTACGGGATCATGGCGGCCTACGCGGAAGGGATGAACATCCTGCGCCATGCGAACGCCGGCGAGCGCCAGCACGCGACCGATGCCGAAACGACGCCGCTGCGCGATCCCGAGCTCTATCGCTAC
>JBKPIZ010000220.1:0-8136 GCA_046730495.1 Pseudomonadota bacterium | reverse complement strand
CCTACGATCTCATCGTTATCGGCTCCGGCCCCGGCGGCTATGTCTGCGCCATCCGTGCGGCGCAGCTCGGCATGAAAACCGCGGTGGTCGAGAAGTGGGCCACGTTCGGCGGTACCTGTCTCAATATCGGCTGTATCCCATCGAAGGCGATGCTCAACGCGTCGGAGCTTTACGAGGAAGCGGCGCATAAATTTACCGACATGGGCATCAAGGTCGGTACGCCGGGAATCGATCTCGCCGCCATGCTGAAATACAAACAAGGCGCCGTCGACGGCAACGTCAAAGGCGTCGACTATCTGTTCAAAAAAAACAAGATCGAGCCCTTCCACGGCACCGGTCGCATCGCCGCGCCCGGCAAGGTCGAAGTGAAAAATGCCGACGGCAAGGCGCAGGTATTGGAGACGAAGAATATCGTCATCGCTACCGGCTCCGATGCGGCGCGCTTGAATGGCATCGATTTCGACGAAAAACGCATCGTGTCCTCGACCGGCGCGCTGGAATTGCCCGCGGTGCCGAAAAAGCTCTTGATCGTTGGCGCCGGGATCATCGGGCTTGAGCTTGGCTCGGTGTGGCGGCGGCTTGGCGCCGAAGTCACGATCGTCGAATTTCTCGACCATATCCTGCCGGGGATCGATGCGGAGGTGGGGAAGCAATTCCATCGCATCCTGCAAAAGCAGGGCATTGCGGTGCGGCTGTCATCCAAAGTTTCTGGCGTCGACAGTTCCGGCAAGGTGCTCAAGGTCAAAGTCGAGCCGGCAACGGGCGGCGGCGCGGCGGAGACGCGGGACGCCGATGTCGTTCTGGTGGCGATCGGCCGCGTGCCCTATACCGAGGGCCTCGGCCTCGAAGCGCTCGGCGTCAAAAAAGACAATCGCGGCCGCATCCTGGTCGATCCGCATTTTCGCAGCAACGTTGAAGGCATCTATGCCATCGGCGACGTCATCGCCGGTCCAATGCTGGCGCACAAGGCCGAAGAGGAAGGCGTGGCGGTCGCTGAAATTCTCGCCGGACAGGCCGGAAACGTGAATTACGACGTGATCCCCAATGTCGTTTACACCTATCCGGAAATCGCTTCGGTCGGCAAAACCGAAGAGGAGCTCAAAGCGGCCGGCATCGCCTACAATGTCGGCAAATTTCCCTTTACCGCCAATGCGCGCGCGCGCGTCAATCTGACCACCGAAGGCTTCGTCAAGATTCTCGCCGACGCCAAGACCGACCGCGTGCTCGGCGTGCATATTTTGGGACCGGACGCCGGCAATATGATCGGCGAGGCCGCGGTCGCCATGGAATTCGGCGCCTCATCCGAAGACATCGCACGCACCTGCCACGCCCATCCGACCTTGAGCGAGGCGATCAAGGAATCAGCGCTCGCGGTCGCCAAGCGCGCGATTAATTTTTGACGTATGCCCGCGCAATCGTCATTGCCGGGCTTGACCCGGCAATCCATCTTGTCCACTCGCTAAACTGGATCACAGGGTCTCGCCGCTGCGCGGCGGCCCGGTGATGACGAGACAGAGCTACATCACCGCGACCGGCGGTAGCACGTGCGGCGCGAAGAATCCGAACAGCGTGAGGACAAGGCCAACAATGCCGAGCGCGCCGCCGAGCCAGGCCAGCGCCAGCGCGCCAGTGATCACCGCGGCCGAGGCCAGCACGATGCCGACCTGAAACGCGGCCGAGGCGAGTTCATAGTGATGGTAGCGCGCCATGGCGAGATCGCGCTCTTTTTCCTGCTCTTTTGCGCGCTCGGCGAGCTCCTTGCGGCCTTCGCCGGTTTTCGGATCGGATTCGTAGCGCGCCGCCGTCGCGCGCCAGGCTTCGATCTGCTTGTCGATCGCCGCTTTGGCGGCCGGATCGGCCACGTTGGCGGTGAGCAGCACGGTCTGATCGGCGGCTGTATTTAATGTGGTGCGGCGGATGTCCTTGGCCTGAAAGAAAGCCCAGGTGTCGGACGATTTTACGTTGGCGTCGATCGCCTCGGTCTGCGCGCTTTTGCCGAGCGTTTCCGAAAACGAAAGAAATAATGCAAGCACTGCGATCAACAGCGCGATGCGCCGGTTGAAATATTGGGAGTGCTCGCCTTCCTGCGCCTTTTCGATGGTTTCGTGAATTTCGGACATTGATTTCCTCAACTTGGATTGTGTTCCGTCACCCTGAGGTGGCCGCGGAGCGGCCCTCGAAGGGCGACGGCAAAGTTAAAACCAATCTTGCGCCTTGGCCGTCCATCCTTCGAGGGCCGCCCCGTGACCTATCGCGCTTTGCGCGATGGTTCACGTTCCGGCCACCTCAGGATGACGGTGCAGTAGCACGGATTGATGTCAAGCGCGCGGATGGGCGCTGCGATAGGCCTCGATCAGGCGGTCGGCGTCCACGGCGGTATAGATCTGCGTGGTCGAGAGCGAGGCATGGCCGAGCAATTCCTGGATCGCGCGCAAATCGCCGCCGCCAGCCAACAGATGCGTGGCGAAGGAATGCCGCAAGGCGTGCGGCGTGGCGCTGGCGCCAAGCCCGAGCGCGCCGCGCAACCGCGCCATCGCAAGCTGCACGAGACGGGGCGACAGCGGCCCGCCCTTGGCGCCGATAAACAGCGGACCGTCGGCAGGCAGATCAAAGGGGCAGAGCGCGATGTAATCGGCGATGAGCTTTTGCACCGGCGCGATCAGCGGCACCATGCGCTGCTTGCGGCCCTTGCCGGTCACAGTGAGCACGTCGCGGCCATCAAATTCGGCGCGTTTGATCCCGAGCGCTTCGGATACGCGCAAGCCACAGCCATAGAGCAATGCGAGCACCGCGGCGTCGCGGGCGTGAATCCACGCGCCGCGGCCGTCGCCGGCGGCAAGGGTCGGATCGGCCATGCGCTTGGCCGCCTCGATCGGCAGCGGCCGCGGCAGGGTTTTGCCGAGTTTCGGACCGCGCACCGCGGCGAGCGCCGCGAGGCTACCTTTGTCGCTCCGCTCCAGGAAACGGCCGAAAGCGCGGATGCCGGCGAGCGCGCGCATTAGCGACCGGCTGCAGACATTATCCGCGCGCCGCGCCGCCAGGAACGCGCGCACATCCGCCGGCGCCAGCGCCGCAAGCTCTTTCAAGGACGGCGCTCCGCCCAAATGCGCGGCGAGAAAATGCAGGAACTGCGCAACGTCGCGGCGGTAGGCTTCGACGGTCTTGGGCGAAAGATTTCGTTCGGCGTGCAGGTGCCGCAGCCACGCCTCGATCTCCGCGGCGACTTTGGGTGCGATGAGGCTACTTTCCGTATTCTTCGCCATGTCCTGCTCGTCCCCGCGGAAGGCGGGGACCCAGCTAATAGTCTTGATTCCCGCTTTCGCGGGAATGAGCGGAGATATTAGCCGCTCGCGCCTTTACCCTTCCTAAATCGGTGAGAATCGGCCGAGAATCGGGAAATGACCAGACGGGTGGTCGATGTATTGGTGCCGGTCGCGCTGGACCGGGCCTATTCCTATCGCGTGCCGGCGGCGCTCGAGCTTGCGCCCGGCGACATCGTCACCGTGCCGCTCGGGCCGCGCGAAACCACCGGCGTGGTGTGGGCCGAAAACGCCAATCCAAACCCGCGGCTCGACAACCGGCTCAAGGACGTCGAGGAGAAGCTCGACTATCCGCCGCTCAAACCGGAGCTGCGCCGTTTCGTCGAATGGATCGCAAATTACACGCTCAGTTCGCGCGGCATGGTGCTGCGCATGTGCCTGCGCATGGGCGAGCATCTCGGCGCCGAACGCGAGCGCGTCGGCGTGCGGCTTGCCGGCGCGGCGCCCGAGCGCCTGACGAGCGCGCGCCGGCGCGCGCTCGATGTTCTCGCCGACGGCATGGTGCGTGGCAAGACCGAGGCCGCGCGCGAGGCGGGCGTTTCCGCCGGCGTGATCGACGGCCTGATTGACGAAGGCACGCTCGCCGCCGTGGTGCTGCCGCCCGAGCCGGTGGCGCAAGTGCCGGATCCGGATTTTATCGCGGCAGACTTCACCGCCGACCAGCGTGCCGCCGGGACCGCTTTGCAAAACACCGTGGCGCAGGGCGGCTATTCGGTCACATTGCTCGACGGCGTCACCGGTTCGGGAAAGACTGAAGTCTATTTCGAGGCGGTGGCGGACACGATCCGGCGTGGCCGGCAAAGCCTGATCCTGATGCCGGAGATTGCGCTGACCACGCAATTTCTCGACCGCTTTGCCGCGCGTTTCGGCACCCGCCCCGCGGAATGGCATTCCGAATTGTCGCCGCGGCTGCGCGCGCGCACCTGGCGTGCCGTCGCCGACGGCAAAGTGCGCGTCGTGGTCGGCGCGCGCTCGGCTTTGTTTCTGCCTTACGCCGATCTCGGCCTTATCGTGGTCGATGAAGAGCACGATCCCGCCTATAAGCAGGAAGACGGCGTGCGTTACCACGCCCGCGACATGACAGTGGTGCGCGGCCATATCGCCGGCATTCCGATCGTGTTGTCGTCGGCGACGCCGTCGATCGAGAGCGAAGTCAATGCGCGGCGCGGCCGCTATGTGCGGCTCTCTTTGCCGGAGCGTTTCGGCGGCCAGCGCCTGCCGACGGTCGAAGCGATCGACCTGCGGCGCCAGCGGCCGCCGCCCGGCCGCTTCATTTCACCGCCGCTCGCGGCCGCGGTGAAGACCGCGCTCGAGCGCCGCGAGCAGGCTTTATTGTTTCTCAACCGCCGCGGCTACGCGCCGCTGACGCTGTGCCGGCCCTGCGGCTTCCGCTTCGCCTGTCCGAATTGCGACGCCTGGCTGGTCGATCATCGCTTCCGCCGCCAGCTCGTCTGTCACCATTGCGGCTTCGGCATGCCGCATCCGCCGACCTGTCCGAAATGCGGCGCGGCGGATTCGTTCGTGCCGGTCGGCCCCGGCGTCGAGCGCCTGGAGGAGGAGGTGCGCGCGCTGTTCCCCGACGCGCGGATCCTCGTGCTCTCCAGCGATCTCGTCGCCACCATCGAGCGCATGCGCGAGGAATTGGCCGACGTCGCCGCCGGCCGTTTCGACATCGTCATCGGCACGCAATTGGTCGCCAAGGGCCATCATTTCCCGATGCTCAATCTGGTCGGCGTGGTCGACGCCGATTTGGGTTTGAGCAACGGCGATCCGCGCGCCGCGGAGCGCACCTTTCAGCTCTTGCATCAAGTCATCGGCCGCGCCGGCCGCGATGCCGGCGTGGGCCTCGGCCTCCTGCAGACGCATCAGCCGGACCATCCGGTGATGCGGGCGCTGATCGCGCAGGATCGCGAGGCGTTTTACGGCGCGGAAATCGCCGCGCGCGAGAACAGCGGCTATCCGCCGTTCGGCCGGCTCGCCTCGATCGTCGTCTCCGGTCCCGACAAGCACGCCACCGGATCTTACGCGCGCGAATTGGCGCGCGCCGCGCCGCTCAACGAGAACGCCACGCACGGCGTGCGCGTCCTTGGCCCCGCCGAGGCGCCGCTTGCTTTGGTGCGCGGCCGCCACCGCATGCGCTTACTCGTCAAAGCGCCGCGCAATTACGATCTCGCGGCCTATTTGCGGCGCTGGCTCGCCAAGGCGCCAAAGCGGCGCGGCCCGATCAAGCTCGAAATCGACGTCGACCCGCAGAGTTTTTTGTGAGGCTCTGCGTCTTTGGCTTTCGCTTCGCCCGCTTAGACAGTGCAAATTTCTGCCGCTGCGCGATTGCAAGCGCACGCTCAGCCCATAGCGCAAGTTCATCGGGATCGTCGTAGAGCCGGTCCGGCAGCCGCCAATAAGGCAGGGCGTGTTCGCTGAGGCGGCCCGACTTCTTGCCGCGCGTATAGGTGAAAGGGCCGGAGCGTTCGCGTTTGAAATCCGCGATGCTGGCACGCCGTCGCAATAGAGTCCGGCGCCGGAAAACATGCGCCGCACCGTCACCGGACGGAATGCGGCGAACAGATCGCGGATGAAGTCAGGATCCAAGCCGAGCCCCGCGTTGTGATCAAGCAAACCGCGCTTTCGCCCGCTCGCGCGCCTTCATCGCTTCGGCCTCGCGGTTCTTCGCCGGGCTTGCGGTCGATAACGAGGCGAGCAGCCGGCGCGCCGCCTCGCTCACGTCATCGACGGCGCGCTCGAACGCCGCTTCGTTAGTGCGCGACGGATGGGTGAAGCCGGAGAGCTTGCGCACGAATTGCAGCGCCGAGGCGCGGACTTCTTCCTTGGTCGCCGGCGGCTCGAAATTAAACAGCGTGCGGATGTTGCGGCACATCGGTTTTGCCTCCTTGCGTCATTCCGGGGCCGAGGAGAGCGATTCAGAATTTCCCTCCCCCCTTGTGGGGGAGGGTTGGGAGGGGGTGGCGCGGCGACATAAGGCGGCCTTTCCACCCCCACCCCTATCCCCTCCCCACAAGGGGGAGGGGAACAGTTTTATGGCCCGCTCCGGAATAGCCCTCACATAAACGCCTGGATGCCGGTCTGGGCGCGACCGAGGACGAGCGCGTGAATGTCGTGCGTGCCTTCATAGGTGTTGACGGTCTCGAGATTGCACATCACCCGCATGACGTGAAACTCGTCGGTAATGCCGTTGCCGCCATGCATGTCGCGGGCGAGCCGCGCCACTTCCAGCGCCTTGCCGCAATTGTTGCGCTTGAGCATCGAAATCGCCGGCGGCGAGGCTTTGCCTTCGTCGATCAGGCGGGAGAGGCGGAGCGCCGCGTGCAGGCCGAGCGTAATTTCGGTCTGCATGTCGGCGAGCTTCTTCTGCACGAGCTGATTGGCGGCGAGCGGCCGGCCGAACTGCTTGCGCGTGAGCACGTAATCGCGGGCGCGATGCCAGCAGAACTCGGCGGCGCCCATGGCGCCCCAAGCGATGCCGGCGCGCGCGACATTGAGGCAGCCGAAGGGGCCGGCCAGCCCCGAGACGTTCGGCAACAGGTTCTCCTCCGGCACGATGGCGCCATCGAACACGAGCTCGCCGGTAATGGAGGCGCGCAGACTCAATTTGCCCTCGATCTTCGGCGTCGACAGGCCCTTGGTGCCGCGCTCGACCAAAAAGCCGCGGATCTTGCCGTCGAGCTTGGCCCAAGCCACCGCGACGTCGGCGACCGGTGCATTGGTGATCCAGGTCTTGGCGCCGGTGAGTTTGAAGCCGCCGCTTACTTTTTCGGCGCGCGTCACCATCGAGCCCGGATCGGAGCCGAAATCGGGCTCGGTCAGGCCGAAGCAGCCGACCATTTCGCCGGTGGCGAGCTTCGGCAGATATTTGCGGCGATGCGCCTCGCTGCCATAGGCGTAGATCGCATACATCGCCAGCGACGACTGCACCGACATCATCGAGCGGAAACCGGAATCGACGCGCTCCAGTTCGCGCGCGATCAGTCCGTAGCAGACGTAATTGAGACCGGCGCCGCCATATTCTTGCGGAATGGTGACGCCGAGCATGCCGAGCGCGCCCATTTCGCGCAGGATGTCCGGGTAGAACTTGCCCTCGCGATTGGCGGCGAGCACGCGCGGAAACAATTTCTCCTGCGCGTAGTCGCGCGCGGTGTCGCGCACCATGCGCTCTTCCTCGGTCAATTGGCTTTCAAGGTCGAGCGGATCGTCCCACTTGAACGCCGCATCCTTGATCTGCGCCGCTTTGGGGCTGCGCTGTTCGGTCTTCTCCGCAACTTGCGACATCGGGGGCTCCTTGGCGTTTCCCGTCATCCTGAGGCGCCCGCGCGCAGCGCGGGCCTCGAAGGATGCCTTGGAATTTCCGAGCCGTCGCCCTTCGAGGCTCGCTTCGCTCGCACCTCAGGGTGACGGATATTCGGTCCGGAAGCTTAGGAGCCAGTCACGCCTGCGGCAAGGCTGCAGACGTTGCCGGTCGGCGGCGCTTTCTATATTGAACATGGATCACGCGCCCGTAGCTCAGCTGGATAGAGCGCTGCCCTCCGAAGGCAGAGGTCAGGGGTTCGAATCCCTTCGGGCGCGCCAGTTATTTCAAGAGCTTAAGCTTTTGAGCCAGGTTGCTCAGCCACTGTGGGTAAGCAAGGGGTAAGCACAAAGCCATCGGATGTTATCGTGGGGAATGTCGCTCATGGTGCACCCGCCTGGCTGACGGGTTCGATCAGCGCTGCTTGCGATTTAGCTAAGACTTGCGCCCGCAATTCGTCGAGGTGACCGAGATTGGCCCGCATGGTCTTCAGGAGCGGCTGGATGCCCTCGGCGG
>JBKPIZ010000219.1:0-5749 GCA_046730495.1 Pseudomonadota bacterium | reverse complement strand
TTTTCAAATCGGGGGGCCCCCCCCCGCCGGTAAAAACCCCCCTTTTGGGGGGCGCCGGCGGGTCTGGCCCCCCCCCGCCGCGCCCGGACCCTCGGTTGACAGTCCGAGGGCCCGTCACTAGGTTCCGCTCGCTCTCGCAAGAGAACAAAGATTAACCGCCGACCGGCCCGAGAGGCCGGCGGCAACCGCCCGACAGCGCGACGCGCCCTCGGGCGCCAATCGTGTTTGCTCCTTCTCCCCGCTTGCGGGGTGAAAGGTAAAAATGTTCGACAGTCTTTCGGAACGGCTTAATGGCATCCTCGACCGGCTGACCCGGCGCGGCGCGCTGTCGGAAGCCGATGTCGAAACGGCATTGCGCGAAGTCCGGCGCGCGCTGCTCGAGGCCGATGTGGCGCTCGACGTCGCGCGCAGCTTCACCGATCAAATCAAGCAGCGCGCGGTCGGCGTCGAAGTGATCAAATCGGTCACGCCAGGCCAGATGGTCGTGAAAATCGTCCGTGACCAGCTGATCGAGACTTTGGGCGCGAGCGCCGAGCCGATCGATCTCAATGCGCCGGCGCCGGTCGTGATCATGATGGTCGGACTGCAAGGCTCCGGCAAAACCACCACGACGGCGAAAATCGCCAAGCGCCTGACAGAGGTGGTCAAGCGCAAGGTGCTGATGGCCTCGCTCGACACCCGCCGTCCGGCGGCGATGGAGCAGCTCGCCGTGCTCGGCAGCCAGATCGGCGTGCAGACACTCGCCATCGTCGAGGGCCAAAGCCCGGTCCAAATCGCGGCCCGCGCCAAGGAAGCGGCGCGGCTCGGCGGCTATGACGTGGTGCTGCTCGACACAGCCGGCCGGCTCACGCTCGACGAGGCGCTAATGAACGAGGCGGCGGAAGTGCGGCGGGCCTCCGCGCCGCACGAAGTGCTGCTGGTCGCCGACGCTTTGACCGGCCAGGACGCCGTCAATCTGGCGCGCGCCTTCAACGAGCGGCTCGACCTGACCGGCATCGTGCTCACCCGCGTCGACGGCGACGGCCGCGGCGGCGCGGCGCTATCGATGCGCGCGGTGACCGGCAAGCCGATCAAGCTCATCGGCATCGGCGAAAAGCTCGACGCGATCGAGGATTTCCACCCGGCGCGCATTGCCGATCGCATTCTCGGCATGGGCGACATCGTTTCGCTGGTCGAGAAGGCGGCGACGACCATCGACGCTGAAAAAGCGGCGCGGGTCGCCGCCAAGATGCGCAAGGGCGCATTCGATCTCGCCGACCTGCGCGAGCAGCTGGCGCAGATGCAGCACATGGGCGGCATGAGCGGGTTGATGTCGATGCTGCCGGGCATCGCCAAGATCAAGAATCAGCTCGCCGAACGCAACCTGGATGAGAAAGTGCTCAAGCGGCAGATGGCGATCATCGATTCCATGACACCGCAGGAACGCCGCAACCCGGATGTGCTCAAGGCGAGCCGCAAGCGCCGCATCGCCGCCGGTTCGGGGACCAAGCCCGAAGACATCAACAAGCTTCTGAAAATGCACCGCACCATGGCCGACGTGATGAAAGCGATGGGCGGCGCCAAGCGCGGACCGATGGCCGGACTTGCCAACATGCTCGGATTCGGCGGCGGCATGCCGAGCCCGGAGGAAATGGCCAAGCTCGCGGAAAAAATGCCGGGCGGTTTGCCGGCGGGAATGCCCGGCGCGCCCGGTGGTCCAGGTTTACCGTCGAAAATGCCGGGCCTGCCGCCGAACTTCCCGGGACTGCCGGGCTTGGGGCCTAAATTCCCCAGCGGACTTCCGGGCTTGGGAAAGAAGAAGTGATGGTCTGTTCGATCGCCTATCCCATCATTCCGGGGCGCCACGCAGCGGCGACCCCGGAATCCAAATGACAAAACAACGAAAGGAAACCACGTAATGCTTGTTATCCGCATGGCGCGCGCCGGCACCAAAAAACGGCCGTTCTATCACATTGTCGTCGCCGACAGCCGCGCTCCGCGCGACGGCCGTTTCATCGAGCGGCTGGGCTATTTCAATCCGCTCTTGCCGAAGGATAAAACCGAGCGGCTGAAATTCGATCTGGAAAAGACCAAAGCCTGGATGGCCAAGGGCGCGCAGCCGTCCGACCGTATCATGCGTTTTCTCGATGCCGCCGGAATCATGAAGCGGCCGAAGCGCAACAATCCGGAAAAGGCGATCCCGCGTAAAGAGCGCAAAGCCAAAGAAGAAGCGGCGAAGGCCGCTGCCGGCGGCGCGGCGGGTGAAGCGGCGGCAGGCGCTGGCGCGGCGCCCGCAGCCGCAGCGCCGGCCAGTTAAGGTCGGCGAGCCATCGTCATGGCGGGCGCGCGCATCTGTCTCGGACAAATCGGCGCCCCACATGGCGTGCGTGGCGAAGTTCGCCTGCATTCTTTTACCGCCGAGCCGAAAGCGATTGCGACCTACGGTCCGCTCGAGACCGAGGATGGCCGGGTTTTCAAGATCGAGAACTTGCGTCCAGCCAAGCATGCTTTCGTGGCCAAGCTGTCCGGAATTGGTGATCGTAATGCCGCAGAGCGACTTGCCAATACCAAGCTCTATGTGCCGCGCGAACGTCTGCCCGAGCCGGCTGAGGCGGACGAGTTTTACCACGCGGATTTGATCGGACTGCGGGCCCTCGATCGCGCCGGCAAAGAATGCGGCACGGTGGTTGCGGTCCACAATTTCGGCGCCGGCGACCTGATCGAGCTTAAGCCGCCGGGCGGCGCGCAAACCGAATTGCTGCCGTTCGACGCTGCGACCGTGCCGCAGGTGGATATTCGCGGCGGGACGCTCGTCATTAATCCCTCTCCCCTTGCGGGAGAAGGTGGCAAGGCGAAGCCGAGCCGGGTGAGGGGTCCGGCGCGCAAAGGCCCCCTCAGCCGGACCGCCGCCGGCTCGCGCCGGCACCGATCCACCCTCTCCCGCAAGGGGAGAGGGTAATGGCCTGGCGCGCGAGCGTTCTCACGATCCTGGCGGAAATGTTTCCGGGACCGCTGGCCGCGAGCCTTTGCGGCAAGGCGCTGGCTGCCGGCTTATGGTCATTGCAGGTCGTCGACATTCGTGACTTTGCCACCGACAAGCACCGCAGCGTCGACGATACACCTGCGGGCGGCGGACCCGGCATGGTGATGAAAGCGGATGTGCTCGCCCGCGCCATCGACGCGACAGCGACCGATGCGCGGCCCCGCCTTATCCTATCGCCGCGCGGCACGCCGCTGACACAAGCCCGGGTCGAGGCGCTCGCCCGTGGGCCGGGCGCCATCCTGGTCTGCGGTCGTTTCGAAGGGATCGACGAACGGGTGATCGCCGGGCGCGGCCTCGAGGAAATCTCGATCGGCGATTACGTGCTCTCCGGCGGTGAGATCGCAGCCATGACCCTGATCGACGCCTGCGTGCGGCTGTTACCCGGCGTGATGGGCGCGCCGCATTCCGCTGCCGATGAAAGTTTCGCCGCTGGCCTGCTCGAATATCCGCACTATACCCGCCCGCAAATGTGGGAGGGCCGGCCGATCCCGGAGGTTCTGATTTCCGGCGATCATGCCAAAGTCGCCGCCTGGCGGCGCGCCGAGGCCGAACGGCTCACCCGCGAACGGCGGCCGGACCTGTGGGCCGCCTTTTTGCAGCATTTCCGCAAGGGCTCGAAAAGCCAATGACGGTGAGGTGACAAAGCCGGCCGAGTGGCGTAGAAGCTCGCCAACCCGTTTAGCCCCCCGGTCGAAAGCCTGGTCGGAACGGCGCGACGCCTGCGCAGCCGATGGAGAATTCGCCATGAACTTGCTCAAGGAAATAGAAAAAGAACAGATGGCGAAGCTTGCCGCCGGCAAGGACATCCCCGACTTCCAGCCAGGCGATACGCTCATCGTCAACGTCAAGATCGTCGAAGGCGAGCGCAGCCGCGTGCAGGCCTATGAGGGCGTGTGCATCGGCCGCGCCGGTTCCGGGCTTAATGAGAACTTCACGGTGCGCAAGATCTCCTACGGCGAAGGCGTCGAGCGGGTGTTTCCGCTCTATTCGCCGATGATCGACTCCATCGAAGTGGTCCGCCGCGGCAAGGTCCGCCGCGCCAAGCTTTATTACCTGCGCGGCCGGCGCGGAAAGTCCGCGCGCATCTTCGAGCGTCAGGATGTTGCCGAAGGCGCCGAGGAGACGGCGTCCGAGGACAAGGCGGCGGAGTAATTCAGTTGATGACGCGCATGCTGCGCCTTGGCTGCCGTTAGTTGTGAGTTTCTGAAATGCCCCGCACGCTGTACGACAAAATCTGGGACGATCATCTGATCGAAGAAGCGCCCGACGGCGCCTGCCTGATCTACATCGATCGCCACATCGTGCATGAGGTCACGAGCCCGCAGGCATTCGAAGGCCTGCGGCTGTCCGGGCGCAAAGTGCACGCGCCGGATAAAACGCTGCTCGTGGTCGATCACAATGTACCGACCACTGACCGCAAGCTGCCCAACCCCGACCCGGAGAGCGCGGCGCAGATCGCCTATCTCGCCGAGAACGCGAAATTCTTCGACCTCGAATATTACGACGAATTCGACAAGCGCCAGGGCATCGTCCACATCATCGGCCCGGAGCAAGGCTTCACGCTGCCTGGCGTGACGCTCGTTTGCGGCGACAGCCACACCGCCACCAACGGCGCTTTCGGCGCGCTCGCTTACGGCATCGGCACGTCCGAAGTCGAGCACGTGCTGGCGACGCAAACGCTGATCACGACCAAATCGAAGAACATGCGCGCGATCGTCGGCGGCAAGCTGCCGCCTGGCGTGACGGCGAAAGACATCATTCTCGCCATCATCGGCGAGATTGGGACTGCCGGCGGCACCGGCTATGCGCTGGAATATGCCGGCGAGGCGATCCGCGCACTGTCGATGGAAGGGCGGATGACGGTCTGCAACATGTCGGTCGAAGCCGGCGCCAAGGCTGGTTTCATCGCGCCCGACGAGAAGACCTACGCTTACCTGAAGGACCGGCCCAAGGCGCCGAAGGGCAAGGATTGGGACGCGGCGCGACGCTATTGGGAGACACTGCGCTCCGACGACGGCTGCCATTTCGATCGCGAAGTGCGGCTCGATGCGGCAAAGCTGCCGCCGCTTGTGACCTGGGGCACCAGTCCCGAACAGGTCACATCGGTGACCGGCCGCGTGCCGCGCGTCGACGACATTGCCGACAACAACAAACGCGAAGCGGTCGAGCGGGCGCTCAAATATATGGGGCTACGGGGCGGCGAGAAGATCACCGACATCGCCATCGACCGCGTCTTCATCGGCTCCTGCACCAATGCGCGGATCGAGGACCTGCGCGAAGTCGCCAAAGTCGTGGACGGCAAAAAGGTCAACGCCAGTGTCAATGCCATGATCGTGCCGGGCTCGGGCCTGGTCAAAGCCCAAGCCGAGTCCGAGGGCCTCGACAAGATTTTCGTCAAAGCCGGCTTCGAATGGCGCGAACCGGGCTGCTCGATGTGTCTGGCAATGAATCCCGACAAGCTCGCGCCCGGCGAGCGCTGCGCCTCGACCTCGAATCGCAATTTCGAGGGCCGCCAGGGTTATAAGGGCCGCACCCATCTGGTCTCGCCCGCCATGGCCGCCGCCGCCGCGGTCGCCGGACATTTCGTCGACGTGCGCGATGGGAATTAACTTTCGACTTTCCGGGCTCGCGGGCTGCCGCCCGCGCCCCGGAATGACGATCACCCCCGCACCCACCAGCATCGCATCTGCGGGTAAAGCACCGTGCCGCTCGGCCGGTGCTGCAATT
>JBKPIZ010000218.1:0-7699 GCA_046730495.1 Pseudomonadota bacterium | reverse complement strand
CATCGGCGGCGAGCGCCGGCCCGGGATCGTCCACCGGCTCGACAAGGACACGACCGGACTGATGGTGGTTGCAAAAAACGATCGCGCGCATGCGGCGCTGGCGGCGCAATTTGCCGATCATGGCCGCGGCGGCGGGGCGTTAGAGCGCGGCTATCTCGCCTTTGCCTGGGGCGCGCCCGATCGCCCGCACGGGCGGATCGATCGTCCGATCGACCGCGATCCGCGGGCGCGCGACCGCATGGCGGTGCGCAAGAGCGGACGCGAGGCCGTAACATTCTGGCAAGTCCTGGAGCGCTACCGCGCCAACAAGCCGGTGCGCTCGAACGCCAAGCCAAAACATCCAAGTGGACCGGAGGCAGTGGCGAGCCTCTTGGCCTGCCGGCTTGAAACCGGCCGAACCCATCAGATTCGGGTCCATTTGGCGTCGATCGGGCATCCGCTATTGGGCGACCCGGTCTATGGCGCGGGTTTTCGCACCAAGGCGGCGCTTTTGCCGCAGCCGGCCCAAGCTGCGCTTGCCGACCTTGGCAGGCAGGCATTGCATGCCCATATCTTGCGTCTTAACCACCCGTTAACCGGCGAAATCCTTGAGTTCCGATCGGAACTGCCGCCCGATCTTGCCCGTTTGCGTAATGCGCTGGCCGGGAGTCGGACCGGTACGGGCGCTGAGTAGTCTGTCGGTAAGGTTTCCGCGGGTTTTCAGCGCCATTTGAGCGAAAATCAAGCTGGCATCGCGGCGAAGTGATGCCGTTTCCCTTCCGCTCGGCTGATTCGACCGTGTATGTTGCGGGTGCGAAATGATGGAACCGGCGCCATCGGCTCGAGGAGCGATGGCTCCGTCCGCCTGCCGCTCCGCGGGGGCCAGAATATGGAGGGCGCTGTCAATGGCCCAAACTGCTGCATTGCCCATTTTATCAGGCGAAACCGGCCTAACCCGGTATCTGGAAGAGATCCGGCGGTTTCCGATGCTGGAACCGCAGGAAGAATTCATGCTGGCCAAGCGCTGGCGCGAGCACGGCGACCGCGACGCGGCGCATAAGCTCGTCACCAGCCATTTGCGGCTCGTAGCCAAGATCGCCATGGGCTACCGCGGCTATGGCCTGCCGATCTCGGAAGTCATCTCCGAGGGCAATGTCGGACTGATGCAGGCGGTCAAGCGCTTCGAACCCGACAAGGGATTTCGACTCGCGACCTATGCGATGTGGTGGATCAAGGCTGCGATCCAGGAATACATCCTGCGCTCGTGGTCGCTCGTGAAGATGGGCACCACCGCCAATCAAAAGAAGCTGTTCTTCAATCTGCGCAAGGCCAAGAGCCGGATTTCGGCGCTGGACGAAGGCGACATGCGTCCGGATCAGGTCAAACTCATCGCCAAGCGGCTTGGCGTGACAGAGCAGGATGTCATCGACATGAATCGCCGGCTTGGCGGCGATGCTTCGCTCAATGCGCCGATCCGCGAAGACGGCGATTCCGGTGAATGGATGGATTGGCTGATCGACGACAGCTCCAGCCAGGAAAGCCGGCTGGCCGAAAGCGAGCAGTCGGAAAACCGGCACAAGGCGCTCGGCGAGGCGCTCACCGTGCTCAATGACCGCGAGCGCCGGATTTTCGAAGCGCGCCGGCTTGCCGACGAGCCGATCACGCTGGAAGAACTCGCCGATGAATTCGGCGTCTCGCGCGAGCGCGTGCGCCAGATCGAAGTGCGCGCCTTTGAGAAGGTCCAGAAGGCGGTCAAGAACAACATCGCGCATATGGAAAACCCGCACGCCGCCGCAGTGGCGGCGGCGGCGCGGTAACCACAGATCATCCTCAAGTCAGAACGTTATCCTGAGCTGTCCGCCCATAGCAGGCGCAGCCTGCGTACACTTGGCTGCGACGGCAGGCCTCGAAGGATGCGCGCCGCCGTCCTTCGAGGCTCCCCCGACAAGTTGGGGTCGCACCTCAGGATGACGGCATATATCTACTTCCCCGCCGCCTTGCGCAGCGCCGCATTGATGCGGTCCTGCCAGCCGGGGCCGTCTTGCTGGAAAAAGTCGAGCACGTCGCGGTCGATCCGCAGCGTCACCGTCTCTTTCCCACCCGATAAGGGGGCTGATGCGGTCCTCGGCGGACCTTCGACCGGCTTGGTCGTGACCGCTTTGAAGGCTTTTTCGGCGGCGGCGCGGGCATCGGGTTCGCGCCGCGTCTTCGGCGTGTCGCGCCAATCTCTCGATCGGTCTCGCGAATCGTCCCTTCCCATAGACTGATAATGACGCCTGACGGGGCTTGATGCAAAGCGAAGGCGGTGGGAAAACGAAAAACCTAGGCGCTGATTGCATCATTGATCGCCCGCAACAGGGTGAGCAGCGCGCGATTGAGCGGCATTGCCATACCGTGCCGGTCGCCCGCCGCAACAATCGCGCCGGTAAGCGCCTCGGCTTCGAGCCAGCGCCCGGCGAGGCGATCGAAATACATCGAGGTGCCGAGTTCGCCGGAAAAATTTTCGAGCGTAGCAATCGTGCGCGCTGTTTCGTCTTCGGCAAGCTTCACGCCCTCGGCGCGCGCCGCGGCAACCGCTTCGTCGAGAATGGCGCGGCACAATTCCTGAACATCGAGACGGCGTAGCACCGCCTGCCGCTGCAGTGTCAGGGCCGTGATCGGATTGGCAACCGCATTGATCAGAAGCTTGCGCCAAGCCAGCGTCGCGAAATCGCCGCTGCGAATGATGCGGAGCGGCGTGCCGTCGAACAAATCGACGAAAGCGCGGCCCGGCTCGTCGTCGGCGACCACCGCGTCATGGGGACCGGCATGGCGAATCCGCACGCAGTCCGCAGCCAAACGCTCGCCGTTATAATAAACCAGCACCGGCACGATAGCGGCGCCGCGCGCGAGCGGCTTAACGCGTGCGACGTGATCGATGCCGTTCTGCAAGACCGCAACGCGCGTCGCCGGCGTGCACAGCCGCGCTAGCCATGGACCGGCGGCCGCGGTCTGATGCGTCTTGGTGCAAACAAGCACCCAATCGACCGGTTTGGCTTGTGCCGGATCGGTCAGCGCATGAAGCGGTGCTTCGACCGCGCCTTCCGCCCGCTCCAGCGTAAACCGCGCGAACGGCTGGCGCACACAGGCTATGACATCGTGCCGCCCAGCGGCTGCAAGACTGCCGGCGGCGCCGCCACCGACGCCGCCAAGCCCGATCACCGCGACGTTCAACCGCCCCGTCTGCGCCCCCGTTGTCATGATTGCTCGATCCGCTCGGGAGAAAACCGCTAACGCGCTGGACGACCGCGACAAAACCCCCGATCCGAGAGGATCGGGGGTTGGTCCGACATTAGGTTCGTCAATCTATCTCGAAGGATAGCCTACCAGCCACCTGATTTCCGCCGTGCCGCGGCGGTGCCGCTATACGGCTCGCCGAAGGTATCGCCGCCGCCTGGCGAATTCGGCCCGTAATTTGGTTGGCTCTGCGCGAAGCTTGGCGTCGGCGTCAGGAAGCTTGTCACCGCAAGGCCTGCCAGCAGAGTCAAAGCCAGGATGATCTTCGCCGCATTCATCGTGTCGACTCCTCATTGTTGCCTCGGCCCGGTCCGCTGGACCGGTAGTACTGCCAATTTCCGGCGGTCCCCCAAGGGTCGTAACCATAGGCGATCGGCGGCGCCACATTCGGCTCGCCGACATAGTTATAGATTCCGGGCGGGACATAGGCCGGCCCATAAGCTCCGTAGCCGTATGGCTCGTAATATGGGTAGGTCTGCGCCGCAGCTGCCGATGTCGCGGCGATCATAACCACCGCGCCCAAGAGAACTTTGTTCATGGTCCGCCTCCGTTTTTCACGTCCTTGGGGCAACGATCCGCGCGCTGATCGGTTCGCTCTGCCGGCGTCGGAACAGCAATGTTCCGATCATCAAAGGTCATTTTCAATTACGGACTTGCGCCAGAGCCGCGGAAACCACGCGCGAGCGATTGTGTCAGACGGCGGCTAACGCATGGCCGGTCAGCGCATAGAACAGAACGCCCGCAGCGATCACGGGCGCCATCAATAGCAGCGGCGTGAGAAGTCGTGCGATCCGTAATTGCCAAAGGCAAAGTACGCTGGCCGCGCGAGCCCCGATATAATCGCCGCGCGCGAGCAGCCACAACGATTTATTTGTGCGCGGCGAAGACCTCAAGCCGTAGCGGCAAGACTGCGCCGAACCAGGCGGCATGCGCGGTGTGATCGATCAGATCGTCGCCGGTTTCCGGATGTAGCAGCACGACCAGATCGTCGCGATTGAGCATCAACCACGGCACAAAGGCCGCGAGCATCTTGGCGGGAAACGCGATCTGAAACATCGATTGGGGATGCGGTCCGACCAGCTCATCGTGCCAGCGGCCGAGTTTCGCTTGCGGAAACTCTTTGGCAACCCGCTGACGCAGCCGCTCGGCGCGGCCGCGGCTCGTCGCCGGATCGTAATAGATATGGGCGTGATAGTGCGCGATCGTCGGCTGCATGGGTTGCTTATTTTGCCTCGGCTAACCCGGTCAGGTCGCCCACGGCTGCGGGTCGCGGGCGCGCCGGTGCGGGAACAGATTGGCGAGAATGACGGCCAGAATGCCGGTTAGAAAAATGCCGTCGAAAGTGCCGGCGCCGCCGATCGAAGCCACCGGCGCGCCAAGCCCGCTCACTTTATCGAGATTGGTGAGATCGGCGCCGATCAGGGTGCCGAGCGCACCGGCAATGTAAGCGAGCGGCGCAGCCTCTTCGCGCGACAGGATCAGCGCCACTGCGGCGGTGGCGACGACCGGCACGAAGACCGGCACCGCGATGCCGAGGCCCGGAACCGGATTGGCGAGCCAGTGCAGAACCAGCGCCACGATCGCCGTCGCGATCGTGCCCTTGACCCACAAGTTGCGGGCGAACAGCAGATAGAGCGACAACAAAGTCGGGATCACGGCGCCCCCGACATTGACCGCGATCACCGTGCCGCGCCAATGGCTAACTACCGGGACGGTATATTGCATGCCGAAGAAATCGATGACGCGGTCCGACACCACCGGCTCCGGCGCTAGCTGGACGATTGGGATATTGAAAACGCTGCCGATCAGCGAGGCGAACAAGAGAACCAGCGCCGTCCCTGAACTGATGCCGAGGCTGACATAGGCGTAGCGCAGCGACTGGAGGATCAGAACGCCGATAAAGATGCCCACCAGGATTGCAAAGAAGCCCGGCGCCAATGGCAGGTAATGATATTGGCTCATCTCCATCGGCGCGAGATCCTCGAAGTTCGCGATCGCATCCAGCTAAAGCGTTAACCCTGCCCGAAATCGCATCGCTTCCGTGACTTAGATAAGGTCGGCCGCCTTGCTAGTCCAACGCGCGGGCCTATAATCCGGCGCTTCCTTCGCGCAGGGATTTTTCAATCGTGCCGCCTTCGGAAGCAAAATCCGTCGCCATTATCATGGGCAGCCAGTCCGACTGGCAGACGATGAAGCACGCGGCCGAGACGCTCGATGCGCTGCAAATCGACTACCAGACACGCATTGTTTCGGCTCATCGCACGCCGGAGCGGTTATATGCCTTTGCTAAAGGCGCCAAAGCGGAAGGCTTCAAGGTGATCATCGCCGGCGCCGGCGGGGCGGCGCATCTGCCGGGCATGACAGCTTCGCTCACCAGCTTGCCGGTATTCGGCGTGCCGATCGAATCCAAGGCGCTGTCCGGACAAGATTCGCTGTACTCGATCGTGCAAATGCCCCCCGGCGTGCCGGTCGGCACGCTCGCGATCGGCCAGGCCGGCGCAATCAACGCGGCGCTGCTCGCCGCCAGCGTGCTCGCGCTCAACGATGCGGCACTGGCGCGGCGGGTCGAGGCCTGGCGGGCCGCGCAGACCGCGGGTGTGCCCGAGGTGCCGAAGGATATCGCGTGACCGCAGCCGCGCCGGCGCTCGAGCCCGAGGCGACCATCGGCATTCTCGGCGGCGGACAGCTTGGCCGTATGCTGGCGCTCGCCGCCGCACGGCTCGGTTTTCGATGTCATGTTTTCGCGCCGAGTCCGGATTCACCGGCCTTCGACGTGGTGCATCGCGTCACCTGCGCGGATTACACCGACACCGAGGCGCTGGATCGATTTGCGGCGGACGTCGATGTCGTTACTTACGAATTCGAAAACGTCCCCGCCGAGACCGCCGCTTTTCTCGCCGCGCGCGTTCCGGTCCTGCCGGACCCGGCGATCCTGGCGACGACGCAGGATCGCCTCGTTGAGAAGAACTTCGTCACGAGACTTGGCATCCCCACCGCCGCCTTCGCCGAAATCTCTTCCCCCGCCGGATTGAAGGCCGCGGTGGAGCGCATCGGTCGGCCCGCGGTGCTCAAGACCCGCCGTTTTGGCTATGACGGCAAAGGCCAAGTCACCATCAAAAACGGGACCGATCCCGAAGCCGCCTGGCGCGAGGCCGGCGCCCAGCCCTGCATCCTGGAAGCCTTCATACCGTTCCAGCGCGAAGTCTCGGTGGTGGCGGCGCGCGGCCATACTGGCGCCGTCGAATGTTTCGACGTGACCGAGAACGAGCATCGCGATCATATCTTGAAGACATCGCGGGTGCCGGCAGCGCTGTCGCGACAGGACGCGGTGCAAGCGCAGCGCATTGCCGGGATCCTCGCCGAGAAGTTCGGCTATGTCGGCGTGCTCGCCGTCGAAATGTTCGTGCTGCGCGAGGGTGAGCTGTTAGTGAACGAAATCGCCCCGCGGGTGCACAATTCCGGACATTGGTCGCTCGACGGCGCGTCGGTGTCGCAATTCGAGCAGCACATCCGGGCGGTGGCAGGCTGGCCGCTCGCCAAACCGGTTCGCCGCGGCCGCGTCGAGATGACGAACCTGATCGGCCGCGAGGTCGAAGATTACCGGCGTTATCTCAATTTGCCCGGAGTAGCCGTGCATCTGTACGGCAAAACGGCGATACGTACCGGCCGCAAGATGGGCCATATCACGCGCGTGTTTGAGGACTAATGCGGCTGCGGTGGACTTTTTGGCGTTGTTCTGCTACAGCCCGCGCCAAGGTGGCGCAGGCCTTTGGCCGCGCGGCGCCAAGCAATCCCAGAACCGAATTCAAGAGGAGCATGCGTGCAGGTTCTTGTCCGTGATAACAACGTCGATCAGGCCCTCAAGGCGCTGAAGAAGAAGATGCAGCGCGAGGGCATTTTCCGCGAGATGAAGCTACGCGGCCATTACGAGAAACCATCGGAGAGGAAAGCGCGGGAGAAGGCCGAGGCAATCCGCCGGGCCCGCAAACTGGCCCGCAAGCGGTTGCAGCGCGAAGGGCTGCTGCCGATGAAGGCCAAGCCCGCCCCCAACGCTGGAGGCGCCAGATCGGGCCCACCCCGCGCGCCACGGTTCGGCTGACCAGCGCCGGATTTAGATTTCTTCTGCGGCAGAGCCTTATCGATCCTGATTTAAGTCAGTATCGGTAAGGCTCTGACTTTTTCGGCATGTCTGTATCGTCATGTCCTTGCTCGGCCGCGGAAAATCGGACTGCACGATCGCCGCTTTGCACCGGGGTTTTGCCGGTGCGGCCTGTTATGGTTGCGCCGGGATGGGCGGCAAACCGGCGAGGCCTAGTCCGAGCGTGACGGCGCAGCGCGCACTGCTGCCTATCATCCTATTCGCGCTCGCCGCCTGCGCTACTCCCGGTAGTCCGGGCGCCCCCGAGCAAGACAAACCCCTCTCTCCGGGACCGCAATCCAATGC
>JBKPIZ010000217.1:0-4074 GCA_046730495.1 Pseudomonadota bacterium | reverse complement strand
CTCAGCGCGAACATTCAATGGCGACGAATTCGCCGCAGCGGCTGCCGCTGCATGAACGGTCGTCGGATCGGCTCGCCGTGATCGCGCCGGCAATATCGTCCGGCTCGACTTTTCGGAACGAAAGCGCCTGCGCGTATTCGTGCGAATGACAATAGGCGTTCGCCACCATCGTGCCGCAGGCGGTGTTCGACGCCAGGCAACGGTCGACGCCGTAGGCGTCGGCATCATTGGCAATAACGAAGATATGTCTCTCGGCTTGTCTGTCGGTTTGCTTTTCGGCTTGCGCCCCGCCGGTGAGAATCAAAGCCGAAAGAGCGGCGAACGCAGCGGCAGCCAAACGCATCGTACCCCCGAACACAACCCAACCGACTGACGGCGCCGCAACTGACGCCGATCCCCCAGGCGAGCATGCCGGCACGAGGGTTAAGCCTTCCTTAAGCGGTGCGATCCAAACAGTTTGGCGACACGGTGCGAGGAGGGGACCTTGACGCGATGTGCCGCCTCGACCATTGTGCCGATATGAACGGTCGGCACATCTGCGGCATTTGCCGGGAGATTATTCGCTAGCGCCAAACGCTGGCTGCGGCCGTCTTTTTCTCTTCCTCGAGACTTTAGACACGCCCGGCCAGCAGGTCGAGGACGTGCCTACTATATTGAGCGCCACGACTGGCGCGGAGCCACGCACAGGTTGATTGCTGATGGAGCTGAGGCTCTACGATACGCTGACCCGCGAGAAGCGCATCTTCACGCCGCTCGATCCATCGAATGTGCGAATGTATGTCTGCGGCCCGACGGTCTATGATTTCGCCCATATCGGCAATGCGCGGCCGGTGATTGTCTTTGACGTCCTGTTTCGCCTGTTACGGCATCTCTACGGCGCCGCGCACGTTACTTACGTCCGCAACATCACCGACGTCGACGACAAGATCAACGCGCGCGCCGCGGAGGAATTTCCGACGCTGCCTTTGAACGAGGCGATCCGGAAAGTGACGGAAACAACCGACCGGCAATTCCACGAAGATGCCGCCGCGCTCGGCTGCCTGCTGCCGACTGCGGAGCCCCGCGCGACCGAGCACATCGCGGAGATGCGCACGCTGATCGAGCGGCTGGTTAAATCCGGAAATGCTTATGTCGAGCAGGACCACGTCTTGTTCAGCGTCGCTTCGATGCCGGATTACGGCAAATTGGCGCGACGCTCGCTCGACGAAATGATCGCTGGCGCGCGTGTCGAGGTGGCGCCGTATAAGCGCGCGCCGATGGACTTCGTGCTGTGGAAACCTTCGAAGCCCGGCGAACCGGCGTGGCCGTCGCCTGCCGGAATCAAAACGCCGGGCCGGCCGGGCTGGCACATCGAATGCTCGGCGATGTCCTGGAAGCATCTCGGCGAAATATTCGACATCCATGGCGGCGGCATCGATCTCGTCTTTCCGCATCACGAGAACGAAATCGCGCAGTCGCGTTGCGCCTTTCATACGCCAATCATGGCGAATTACTGGGTGCACAACGGCTTTCTTCAGGTCGAAGGCGAGAAGATGGCGAAGTCGCTCGGCAACTTCGTCACGATCCGCGATTTGCTGAAGGATTGGCCGGGCGAAGTGATCCGACTGACGATGCTGCTCACGCATTATCGCCAGCCACTCAATTGGACTGCAAATGCGCTACGCGAAAGCCAGCGAACGCTTGATCACTGGTATGAACTGACTGCCGATGCTGCGTCCGGAATCATGTGCGCGGATGTCATCGGTGCTCTGGCGGACGACTTGAACACACCGAAAGCCATCGCTTCCCTGCATGAACTGCGCGCCGAAGCGGCCAAGGGCAACACGGGAGCCTGTAATTCTCTCAAGGCGAGCGCTCAATTGATCGGGCTGCTGCAGCAGACAGCTGTTCAATGGGGCAGTTTCCGGCCGGCATCGGTCGAGATCGACGAAAACAAGGTGACGGCGCTGATCGCGGAGCGTAGTGCTGCACGCCAAGCGAAAAATTTTCGAGAGTCCGATCGCCTCCGCGACGAGCTCGCCAAAATGGGCGTGGTCGTGAAAGACACCAAAGACGGTACGACCTGGGAGATCGCGCGATGAACGTCGAGCGCACTCCACTGCCCTGTCCCCTTGCAGAGCCGCTGTCGCGGGGGCCGCGGCCATGAACCCCCGTCCGCTGCCGCAATTGGCGATGCGTCCGATGCTGCCGACGGATGTGCCGCTGCTCACTGAGATCTATCGCGCCGCGATCGAGGAATTGACTGCCGACGATTACAGCGAGGCGCAGCAAGAGGCCTGGGCCTCATTGGCCGACGACGAGGAAGCGTTCGGCGCCAAGCTCGCGCACGAGCTCACATTGGTCGCGACCTATGGCGGCGCCGCGGTCGGCTTTGCAGCGCTTGCCGACAACAGGCGCATCGATATGCTCTATGTGCATCCGGCGGCAGCCGGACAAGGCGCGGGAGCAATGCTCTGCGACGCGCTGGAAAAGCTCGCCGCCGCGCGCGGAGCTAAGGAAATCACCGTCGATGCCAGCGACGCGGCACGCGGCTTTTTCGAGAAGCGGGGATTTTCACCGCAAAGCCGCAACACCGTGTCGCTCGGCGATGAATGGCTCGCCAATACGACCATGACCAAGCCGCTCGTTGGCCGCGGGAGACCATCATGAAACGCCCCGAGACGCCATTTCCGCGACACTGGCTCTACTATTTGATCCTGAAATACGCGGTGATCGCCGCGGCCATCGTCGTATCGCTCTACACGATCTATCGGCTCTATCGCGGTTAGTGTGATGGCGCGCGAACGGCTCTATTTGTTCGACACGACGTTGCGCGATGGCGCGCAGACCAACGGCGTCGACTTTACGCTCGCCGATAAGCTTGCCATTGCCGGCATGCTCGACGAGCTCGGCGTCGATTACGTCGAAGCGGGCTATCCCGGTGCCAATCCGATCGACACGAGCTTTTTTTCCGAGCGGCGGTCGATGCGCGCGCGCGTCACCGCCTTTGGCATGACGCGGCGTCCGGGCCGTTCGGCTTCGAACGATCCCGGGCTGGTCGCGCTGTTGGACGCCCAGGCGGATGCGATCTGCCTTGTCGCCAAAAGCTGGGACTATCATGTGCGGATCGCGTTGGAGACGACCGAGGACGAAAACCTCGCTTCCATCCGCGACAGTGTCCGCGCCGCGAAAGCAAAGGGGCGCGAAGTCCTGCTCGACTGCGAGCATTTTTTCGACGGCTACAAAGCCAACCCCGCTTATGCACTGGCCTGCGCCAAAGCCGCATATGACGAAGGGGCGCGCTGGGTCGTGCTTTGCGACACCAATGGCGGCACGCTGCCGCACGAAGTCGAGGACATCGTCGGCGAAGTCTGCAAAGTGATCCCAGGCGATCATGTCGGTATTCACGCCCACAACGATACAGAGCAGGCCGTCGCTAACAGCTTCGCCGCCATTCGCGCCGGCGCGCGGCAGATTCAAGGCACGCTTAATGGGCTCGGTGAGCGCTGCGGCAATGCCAATCTCGTCTCGATCATCCCGACGCTAAAGCTCAAGCCGGAATATGCCGACAAATTCGAGATCAACGTCAACGACGGCGCGCTCGGCCGCATTGGGCGCATCTCGCATGGACTCGACGAACTCCTCAACCGGGCGCCAGATCGTCATGCGCCTTATGTCGGCGAGAGCGCGTTCGCGACCAAAGCCGGCATTCATGCCTCCGCCATCGTCAAGGAGCCGAAGACCTATGAGCACATCGCGCCCGAGCGCGTCGGCAACAAGCGCAAGCTCCTTGTGTCCGACCAGGCCGGCCGCTCCAATGTCCTGGCGGAACTCGAGCGCATCGGCTTGTCGTTGGACAAAGACGACCCGCGCGTGACGCGGCTCCTCGATGAAGTAAAAGAGCGCGAAGCAAACGGCTATGCCTATGAGGCCGCCGACGCATCGTTCGAGCTCCTGGCGCGGCGCATGCTCGGCCAAGTGCCGCACTACTTCGATGTCGAAAAGTTCGACGTCAATGTCGAGCAGCGCAATAATGCCAAAGGCCAGCGCGTGACCGTGAGCCAGGCGGTGGTGAAGATCAAGGTCGGCAACGAA
>JBKPIZ010000216.1:0-3094 GCA_046730495.1 Pseudomonadota bacterium | reverse complement strand
AGATGTGTATAAGAGACAGGGGAGCGTTCGGTCATTTAAGCCTGCTGAAATACCACATGGCGATGATCCAACCGATGATGCCCAAACCAGCGATTATATTGGTGTAGAACGCCATCTCTGACGCAAACGCGTCCATGACTTCACTGTGAAAAAGTTGTCGCTGATGTCCACATCAACGACACAATCGCAATCGTGGCATTGATCTACGTCAACGCGCAGTGCCCATTTTAGGCACTGGCGCTGGTCCCAATGCCTGCTGCCCCAATTGGTTCATTCGGCATTCATTTGTACTGCGCGACTGTTGTTCCGAGGGCAGGGCGCATCAAACGCAAAGGAGTAGAGTTATGGCGAAGAAGAAGAAGGGCCAGAAGAATAAATCGAAGGGCACGTGAGCCCCGTTTAGATCATCGCGATTTTGATGTCGCCAAACGGCCGAACGAATGTTCGGCCGTTTGGCTTTCCTGCTACCATCAGCACTGGGCTCATGGGCTCATACTGGGGCAACAAGAGATGGAGCCACGCGCGGCGATAGCTTACGCGCGACGAGGCGCGGCGGATCGCGGCGAATATCGCCAAGCTGCCAGGCGGGCGAAAGGGAATTGACAACAATATGACCGGTTGATGATGAAGATCGCGGTTCTCGATGACTATCAAAATGTCGCTCTCAAATCGGCAGACTGGTCGCCTGTTGCCGAGAGAGCAGAGATCACTGCCTTCAATGATCACCTAAGCGATCCATTAGCCCTAGTTGAGCGGCTTCTTCCGTTCGACGTCATTTGCGTCATGCGAGAGCGAACGCCGCTGACGCGAAGCATTATTCAACAGCTCCCGCAACTCAAAATGATCGCCTCGACGGGGCCACGGAACGCGTCGATCGATGCGGAGGCCGCAAGCGAGCGGGGAATCGTCGTTACCGGGACCAGGTACTGGTCAACGCCAACGATCGAGATGACCTGGGCTCTTATTCTCGCGAGTGTGCGCCACATTGTTGAGGAAAATGCGGCCGTCCGCGACCACGGCTGGCAAGGCTCGATCGGCGAAGATCTTCACGGCAAAAATCTGGGAGTCCTTGGGCTCGGCAATATCGGCCGCGAGGTCGCACGGATCGGGCGTGCATTTGGAATGAAGATTATTGCATGGAGCCAAAATATGACGCCGGAACTCGCCACTGCGGCGGGTGCGACGCTGGTCGCTAAAGATGAATTGTTCAGACAAGCGGACGTGGTGACGATCCATGTGATCTTGAGCAGGCGGACCAGAGGACTCGTCGGTGCCGCCGAGCTTGCGCTCATGAAGCCAACCGCTCGACTAATCAATACTTCCCGCGGGCCAATCGTCGATGAGGCATCACTGATCAAGGTTCTGCAATCGCGCTCGATAGCTGGAGCCGCGCTCGATGTGTTCGATGAGGAACCTTTGCCAGCTCTACATCCCTTCCGCACCTTGTCGAACGTGCTTGCAACACCGCATGTCGGATATGTCGCTGAAGGCCTCTATCGCGCATTTTATGAAGATGCTGCCGCCAGTATTGCGGCGTGGCTCGATGACCAAGCGATCGATCGGTCAAGCTGAGCAGCTCCGTTACCTCGTACATTCCGAGATGCTGCGTTTAGGGGCGAGATGAAGATTTCAACGTCGCCGGCTCTCATTTTGGAAGCTTGTCCGCAAGAATTCCGAGCTTGTGAATCTCTGGCGTCTTGGCAAACAGGTCGCCGGCTTTTGCCTTTTCCATCAAGGCAGCCGCCACTTTGCCGTTAAGGTGTGCGTCCCGTCCGGCCTCGTCGTCAAACGTATCGAAGATGGCGAAAGAAGACGGTCCTTCTTGAACGGCAAACCATGAGATTGTGCCTGGCTCAGCGTTTACCAAAGGTACGGCGGAACGTAGAAAATCCGCGACTTCCCTCTCCTTACCCGGTTTCGCCTGCAACGGAACGTATAGGGCAAATTTTGTCATCGTCTTCTCCTGCTTTGAACAAGGGCCATGTCGTGACGGCGAGAGCACGACGGCAGCGGACGGCAAGGGTGAGCCCTCATCGCGCAAACGCATCATACTTGCGAGCGCAAGCCCGCCGCCAGACGAATCCCCGACGAACGCCACATTACATGGCTCGGCGCCATGGGCGATGAGCCAGCGATAGGCGGCCGTCGCCGGAAAAGGATGCTCAGGCGCAAGCCGATAGTCGATACACAGCACTCGTGCGCAGGCCGCGTCGGCGATGCGCCAGGTAAAATCACGAAACAGCGCCGGAAAGCCGAGCAGATAGGCGCCGCCGTGCAGGTGCAGGACGTATCGGTTGGGAAGCGAGCGGGGCCTGGCGATACGCTCGGCTCTGACACTGCCGGCATCAATTGCAATCACCTCGGTGCCGCGTGGCGGACGCGGCACGAGACGCCCGAAGCGCGCCAACTGCCGGCGGACATCCTCAAGCTGAATGTCCGTTGGAAGCCGTCGCATGAACCAGGGCAGGCACAGGCGGACAAGCTCGGCGCGCAGACTCATTTGCTCAACCCAAGAGAGTGCGGCAGCGATGGCCTGCCGTGCGCTGTGAGGCGGACGAAAAGCTTAATGGCTTTACATGCGTTTGATTTTATGCACCGGCATCCGGCCTTCGATAGGTACCGAGAATCTTATCCCAGAGGAAGTGAATTACACTTGTTCGCAGTCGGACAGGCGAGCGACGAAATCACGGCGTTTCTGGCACGGTAACCACGCCGCGCAGTCAATTACTCTCATGATAAAAAAATGCGGGGCCGTTCAGCCTCGCACGCGATTAGTCGTGCCGGCTTGCTCCTTACGCCCTCGCCGGCGCCGGCTCTTCCCAGATTTTCATCTGCTTGGTCTCCGGCATCAGGAACAGGCCCAGCACGAAGCATATCGCAGGGACGGCGATCGGGTAGATCAGAGCATAAGCAACACTACCGGTCGCCGTAAACGCCGCCGTGGTGATGAATGGCACCAGGCCGCCGCCCCAGCCGTTGCCGATCATGTACGGCATGGATACCGCCGTGTAGCGGATTCTGGCGGGGAAATATTCGGCCAGGAACGCGCCGATCGGCCCGTAGACCATCCCGACATAGGCGACCAGGATGGCGA
>JBKPIZ010000215.1:0-5289 GCA_046730495.1 Pseudomonadota bacterium | reverse complement strand
CTGCTTATGAGCAGGTGATGGGCAACTGGCGACTAGTTGCTGATTGCCGGAGAACGATGCTCACGCGGCGAAAAGTCATGGAATGCCGCCTCGATATGCGACACGTCGCAGGGCCGGCACTCGAAAATGTAAAGCTCGGGGAGGTTGTCAAATCGCCGCGTTATTCGAGCGAGCCCCATTATTTGAGCGCATCCCGAGCAAAGCGGCGGCTTTACTGTGTCTTTACCAGAGCATTCGTAGCGCATGGACAAAGCAGTCAGTGCGATGTCCCGAACCTGACCCCAATGGATTTTTAGGTACTCAGTCCCGCCGTAAAAAACTTGCGATTTTCAGACAAAGATTTGTTCAGATGCGCCAGCGGAATCCGCGATTGCGATAAGAAATAAGGCCGCTGGATAGCGGTCAGGCCTCATCAAGCCAAGCTGAACTCGCCAGCCGCTATTTGCAAAAAAATAGGGCCGCACAGGGCGGCCAAAGTTTTTGAGGAAAGGGGAGCGGCCCTCCTCCTCGCAGAGGACCGTCCCACGTAGCTTAGCTGAATCAATCGCGGCCGAGTGAAATTGATCTGAATCAAAAAACGCCCACAACGGTGCCGAACATCGCCTCTTGCCGCAATATGCTGCGTCCAGCCGGCAGCTCCCGCATAGGCATTTTTGATTATTGTCAAAGTCTCCCCTCCGTTTTGCTCGGAAACTGCGATCCTCGGCGAGTCAGGGGAGATCGAAATGGAACAGATTCTCATCAACCTCATTGCAGGGGCTCTGGGTGGAGTGGCTACTGGTAAGTCGTCGTCAACGTTTGATCTGGGTACGATTGGAAACGTCATTTCCGGTTTGGTTGGAGGCGGAGTGCTCGGGCAGATCGTTACGTTAGCGCTACCGTCGCTCGTGGCCGCGGCCCAGTCCGGTAATCTGAGCGTCGGCGGGGTGATCTCTCAGCTGGTCGCTGGTGGCGCTGGCGGGGCGATACTCACGGCGATCATCGGCGCAATCAAAAACAAAGCCGCCGCCTGACGGTTGGGTGATTGCACTTTTTGGTCCAGCAGCATTGCGGACCGATGAGAAAATCATCTTGGCTGTAGCGATCCCGGGGCTAATCTGGTTTCAAGTTTCGCCGGCGCGGCGAAGAGTAGGTCCAATGTGACTCCTCTGCTCAAGGAGCTCCGCCATAACCCCATGCTCTGGCTGCTGGCCCTTGTGCCAGTGGTATTGGCGGCCGCGAAACTGGTCCCCACCGCGCACACGCTGCTTTTCGTCCTCTCAGTCCTGGCGATTGTGCCGCTTGCCGCGTTGCTCAGCCATGCTACGGAATCTGTTGCGGAAAAGACCGGCGATACGGTGGGCGGGTTACTCAACGCGACACTCGGGAACCTCACGGAATTGGTGATTGCTGCGGCGGCGCTCCGTGCCGGCGAGTATGCGCTGGTAAAAGGCTCTATCGCCGGCGCTATCGTGACCAACACGCTTTTCATGCTCGGCGCGTCCTTCCTTCTCGGTGGCCTCAAGCATCACGTCCAGGAATACAATCGCGCGACCGCCCGTCTGGACGCGGCTTTGTTGTTCTTGGCCGCCATTGCGCTGGTCAGTCCTTCGGCAATCGCCAAAGCCGATTTGGTGCCGGGCACCGCGTTGACCCAGAAGCTCAGCGTCGCCTTGGCCGTGCTGCTGATCGTCGGATACGGATTGGGGTTGGTGTTCTCGCTCAAAACGCACCGTGAAATTTTTGCCAGCGCGGAGCACGGCGAGGCAAGCGAGCCAGCATGGCCCATAGGTTTGGCCCTGGTCACGCTGGCCGTTGTCACGGTGCTCGTGGCGCTGGTGAGCGAGATCTTTGTTGAGTCGGTGCAGAAGGCGGCAGAGACACTCGGGATGAGCCAAGCGTTCGTCGGCTTTATCGTTGTGGCGCTCGTGGGCGGTGCCGCCGAAATGGCGGTGTCGTTTTCGGCAGCACGCAAGAACCGGCTTGACCTGAGTGTGGGGATCGCGCTGGGGAGCGCTTCGCAGATTGCGCTGTTCGTCGGACCCGTTCTCGTGCTTCTCAGCTACGTGCTCGGGCCGACGCCAATGGACCTGCAATTCTGGCCTGGCGCCGTGGTGATGGTCTTTGTTGCCACACTTGTCGCGGCGTTCATTACCAGCGGCGGGCGTTCGGCCTGGTTCGTTGGCGTTCTGCTGTTATTCGTCTACGCGGTCTTTGCCATCACCCTCTACCTTTGGCCGCCGCCAGTGCAATGACTTGATGCTTGCGGAGTGTCTCTGTTCATTCCGGCTTGAGTTTGCGCGCGAGCAGCACCGTCAAAGCATCCGAGGCGCCCCCTCGCGTTCCCGGCATGAGGTTCCCGGCTTGGAGCATGAGTTCGTTCATGACGCGCAGGATTTGCTCGTCCGACTGGACTACGCCCGCAGCGTCGAAGTCCTTGCGGATTTTGCCGAGCACATCGCTCCGCTCAGGATCGAGCGTGCCCACGGCGAGGGCATCCGAATAGTCCTCGGCGGCCTGGCCCGTGATTCCCAATTTTTCCGCGGCCCACAGGCCAAGGAGCTTGTTGCGGTGGACTGTCTTCTTCCAGTCGTCGGTCATCCCAATTTTCGCTGTTAGCGCGGACAGGATTGGTCGAGCGAATCGAACATCGAAATGATGTCTTGAAAATCCTTCGAGTTTTGGTCCGCATCATTCAGCGCGTCGAACAGGGCGAGATATTCAGGGCCTAATTGTTTCTCCAGGTCGTTTATCTTTTTGGTCAGCAGGTCGCTCTTCTGCTCATCTCTCGCCTGAGCGGCCTTATCGATCTCGCCACCAAGACTGTTGATTTGGCAATACGCCTGAGTCTTGGCCTTATCCCCGCGAATGATGCTTACCACCTTTTGCGCATCCGCTTTCAACTTGGCCGTATTCGGCCGCTGCGCTTGCGCATGCAGCGTCAGCGCCGAACTAAGCAAAACCCCAATGATCAGTAGACGGCTCATAAATCCCCTTTGTTTTGTATCGGCGATTTCAAACCGATCGAAGGGGTGCGTTAATGATCGACCCATACGCCAAGCAGAAAAAGCGTTCCGATTGCCACGACTGCTGCCGCGATAATAACAAGGATACCCATCTCCCTGTCGTAAAGTGTGGGTTTGGATCGTGCAGGCTTGCCGCTTTTCAGGGCTTCTTCGTCGACCCCCTGACCACGGTCATCTTCGATCCAGGCGGTGAACCCCCTGGTCCGCTGCTCCTGGACAATCTCAAGCGCGCGATCAGGATCATCGGTTAGGGTCTTAATTGTCCAATTCATCATGGTTGCACCTGCAGCCTCCCGATAAGCAAGCCGCGCGGGTGGCGGCGCATCGCACTCTCGAGGCCTAACCAGGCCGCCGACTATCCGCAAAAAATTGGCGAGCAGCCGGCGGGCATTGCTGAGCGACTGTTAGTTTGTTCGGCAGACATGCCGCGAGACGGCCCAACGCAGCGCTCGCTCCGCCGGCTCCCGGGTATGGAAGCGGTCGAACTGATGGTGATGCACTCGGAATACTACAAACTGCCCGTCCTGCGGGCCGAATGCTGTATCAGGCCAAATGCGGCAAAAGCCGCTGTTAAAGTGGATCACAGCAAAATCAGCGAGCGCTGGAGGCGCTACGCAGAAACTGACAGTCAATATACCAAGTACAAAAGCCAGTCGCTTCATTATTGCCTCCTTTACGCTTGTACAAACCCATTATGTCGACGGGCCAATTGCAAACTTTGATGTGAATCAAAGAATGGCAGATCGGACATTGGCCGAACCGATTTATGATTACCGCCTCGTCTTAAGTCTTCGGCGTGACGCGGGTGGCGTGGCTCGCTTTGCTCACGCGGATCGCGTTCTCCGGCCCGCGGTCTTGCGGCGTTGCGATCACCAGGTTATCGGGCCAGGCCGTCACTTTGCGCAGTTCGCCGACGGTCTTTGCCGAAACGCCGACATCGCGGTCTGTCTCGACATGCATCGCGTCCGGCAGGCCGCCAAGCGCCACTTGCAGCGCGGCGATGTTTTTCGGCTTGTATTGCATGGGCTCCCTCCTACTGCCGGGCGCCCGACTAATGACTGCCGCTTCCCTCACCGTCATGCCCCCCGCGGCAAGCCAAGCCGTCGGGTCGTCCGTATCGATTTGCACGAAAAAGAATAGCCACACAGGGTGACGCCGCCAAGACGCTAAGCGCGACAAATCGGTGTGGCCGGATTGACGAACCGGCTTAGTGTCTTGTCAGCGCCAGCACGCGGTCAACCATGGCGCCGGCCTCGCCGAGATAATTCGCCGGATCGCACAGCTTTTCCAGCGCGGCACGATCCAGATGCTTGGCGATCTCGGCGTTCTCGGCCAGGAGATCGACCAGCGGCCGGCCGGTCGCGACCACCTTGCGGCAGACGTCGTAGACGAGATCGTGCGCATATTGCCGGCCGAGATAAGGACCAAGCCCCATCATCACCGCTTCCGAGACGATCAGACCTTTGGTCAGATCGAGATTGGCGCGCATCTTTTTCTCATCGACTTGGAGGCCCTTGAGGACGAATTCGGTCTGCGCCAGGGCGCCTGCGGACAGACAAAAAATTTCCGGCAACACGAGCCACTCGATCTCCCACGGACCGGTCGCGCGCTCATGATCCTCGACCATGGCGTCGAGCAAGGCGGCAACCTGCTGGCGCACGACGGCGACGAGCGCGGTGATATAGACTGACGAAATCGGATTGCGCTTTTGCGGCATGGTCGAGGATGAGCCGCGACCTTCGTGAAACGGCTCGTAAACTTCCTCGACTTCGGTTTGCATCAAAAGCTTCACGTCGAGCGCGATCTTGCCGCAACTTCCGGTGACGAGCCCGAGAAAACAGCCGACTTCGGCCATGCAATCGCGCACAGTGTGCCAGGCGATCGCCGGCACGCCGAGCTTGAGCTCCTTCATCAGTTCGGCTTGGGTGGCGAGGCCGCGGCCACCGAGCGAGGACAACGTACCGGCGGCGCCGCCGAACTCGCCGACCAGAACGCGGGAGCGCAATTCGTTCAGGCGCTCGCGATGCCGGGCGAAGGCGGCGAGCAGCGTCGCCATTTTGTAGCCGAAGGTGATCGGCACCGCCTGCTGCAGGTTGCTGCGGCCGGCCATCGGCGTGTCGCGGTATTTGCGCGCGAGCGCGGCGAGCGCGCCGGCAATCGCGTCGAGATGCCGCTCGATCAGGTTGAGCGCCTCGCGGATCTGCATCACCGTCGCAGTATCGGTAATGTCCTGGGTGGTGGCGCCCCAGTGGCACCATTCGCCGAGCCCATCGCGGCATAGACC
>JBKPIZ010000214.1:0-1315 GCA_046730495.1 Pseudomonadota bacterium | reverse complement strand
GAACTGCTCAGCGCCACGGGCGCCGATCTCGTCTACGCCCCAGGAATATGAAATCGCGCCAAGCGATCTGTGCGTACGCGCCGTAAAGCATGATCCCGAAAAGTGGATACCGGTTTTCGGAAAAGATCATGCTCAAACAACAAGCTAAAGCGAAATACCGAATCAACCTAAAATCATTTCGCTTTAGCGCCTGAACGCCGAAGGCTTCATTCCGCCGCGGTGGCCTTGGTCGCGGCCTGATCGCGCACGAATTTGTCGATCGCGAGCTGATCGACCTTACCGGAGCCGAGCATCGGCATTTTGTCGAGCACGACCACTTCGGCCGGCAGCATCAGTTCGGACGCGTGCTGCGAGCGCGCATAAGCCATGAATTCGGCGCGCGTGGCGCCGTGCTTGTCGGTGACCATAATCAGGCGCTCGCCTTTGCGCGGATCGGGAACCGACGACACCGCGGTGATGCTGTTCGGCCATAGCTCGGCCGCGAGCATTTCGACCGCAGCGAGCGAGACCATTTCGCCGCCGACCTTGGCGAAGCGCTTGGCGCGGCCTTTGATCGCGACGAAGCTCTGGTCGTCGATGGCAACAATGTCGCCGGTGTCGTGCCAGCCCTCCGGCGGCACTTCCAGCACGCCGGGTTTTTCGGCGCGCAGATAGCCGAGCATCACGTTCGGGCCTTTGACATAAAGCCGGCCGCCCTCCTCGACGCCCTCGACTTTCTCGAGCTTGGCCTCCATGCCCGGCAACAGCCGGCCGACGGTGCCGAACTTGTTGAACATGGGCGTGTTGAGCGCCATCACCGGCGAACATTCGGTGACGCCGTAGCCTTCGAGAATGCGCAACCCGAATTTTTCCAGATAGATCCGTCGCGTCGCCTCTTTCACCGGCTCGGCGCCGCCGAGCACGTAGCGCAGCGAGCGGAAATCGTAAGGATTGGCGACCCGCGCATAACCGTTGAGGAAGGTGTCGGTGCCGAACAGCGCGGTGGCGCAGGTCCAATAAACCAGTTCGGGCACGGTGCGGTAATGCAGCGGCGACGGATAGAGATAGGTCGGCACGCCGGAGACGAGCGGCAACACCGTGCCGGCGGTCAGCCCGAATGAATGGAACACCGGCAGCACGTTGAATAGTTTGTCCTCGCGGCCGAAATCGATGCGGGCCGCCGCCTGCGCCACATTGGCGAGCATGTTGCGGTGGGACAGCACGACGCCCTTGGGCGAGCCTTCCGAGCCCGAGGTGAACAAGATCGTGGCCCAATCGTCGGGCTTGCGCACGACCAGCGGTTTCTTCCAGCCGAGAAAGCCGCGCAGCTTATCCG
>JBKPIZ010000213.1:0-8242 GCA_046730495.1 Pseudomonadota bacterium | reverse complement strand
AGAGAATGATGACAGACTTGATGAGAGATGAACTTGGAGCCCCTAAAGTCGTCGATCGGAGCACCTTCCAGGCGGAGCTCGACGCATTGCGCCTTCGCGAGAAGGCTCACACCAGAGAGGGCGACGCCATAGCGGCCGCCCGCCGGCGGCTTCCCATGGTCGCGGTTGACGCCGCCACGCCGCTCATTGGTGAACGTGGCCGGGTGACACTCTTGGATGTTTTTGAGGGACGCCGGATGCTCGTCGCCTACTATTTCATGTGGCACACCGGCCGTCCGGCGCCGGAGCAATGCGAGGGGTGCACCTTCTATACATCGCAGGTCCGCGAGCTGTCCTTCATTCATTCTCGCAACGTCACCTACGCCACGTTCTGCCAAGGCCCCTACGAAGAGAGCCTCCGCTACCGCAACTTCATGGGCTGGGAGATGCCGTGGTACTCGGCGCTCGACTCGCTCGACACGCTCTTGGTCGGACGCCGCGTGGGCATGATGCATATCGTTTGCTACCTGCGACAAGGATCCAATGTCTTCGAGACTTACTGGACGACGAGGCGCGGCGTCGAAGTGATGGACAACAGCTATCGGTTGCTCGACTTGACCGTCTACGGGCGGCAGGAGCGGTGGGAGGACTCGCCGGCTGGCTGGCCAAAGTGGCCAAGGGGCGAGCACAATTACCGTATTAAGGGACGCCCGATTCCCCAGTGGCCGCGCCTGAAGGCCGGCTATTCGGACGATCTCGGAACCGGCAGGCGATAAATCGCGCCGGCCGTTGCTTCGACGCATCCGATCCGACTACTGAATCCGACTATTGATTGCGGAAGCCGCCCTGGTTTCTGATCGCGCCGAGATGCTCGTTGATGCGAAATACGATCAACACAAATTCGGCCGCGATGCGCGACACGATGATGCCCATGCCGGTACCGAGCACGCTGGCGATGAGAAAGATCAGGCCGACAAATGGATTATAGGCCATCGTCGTCAGCGAACTGACCACGCCTGCAAATCCAAGCAGGACGGAGATCACAACCGCCAGCCAATAAAAGACCTTGATCACAGTGGGCGTGACGAAGCGCTCCCACTGGAACAGATCACCAAGGCCGAACATGAAGCCTCCCGATCGCCCACACCCCCAATCGGACTCGCAGACTGCACTGTGACATTGCGGCGGTCAATCGCGGCCGATCGCAGCGATATCGGCCGCGCCGCGGTTGCCGGTGCGATCGGACGACACTGCGCGCGCCGCGTTTCGCGCCATGTTTTTAAACGTCATGTCTTATGCGCCAGGTCTTATGCGCCATGTTTTGTTGACGGGCCCCGGCGGGACATTTACGACCCTAGTCATGGTCATGCCGAGACTTTCCTTGGAGAAATTCGCAGGCTTGACGCCGGCGATGTCGAGCGAGCAACGGCGCGCTGCCTCGGTCGCGGGCGTCGCGCATGCGCTGCACGACGGCTATACCGATCTCATCTACATTATGTTGCCGTTGTGGCAGGCCGAATTCGGTCTGACCTTTGCCGCGCTCGGGCTGCTGCGCAGCGCATTCGTCGGCGCGATGGCCTTGCTGCAAATTCCCGCAGGCTATCTGTCCGAGCGATTCGGGGCGGCGATCGTGCTGGCGCTTGGCACCGCGCTTGCCGGACTTGGCTACTGCTTCGCCGGGTTGAGCACCGGGTTTGTCATGCTGCTCGGCGCACTCCTTCTCAGCGGCATCGGCTCCAGCACGCAGCATCCGATCGCCTCGGCGCTCGTCGCCCGCGCTTTTGCCGGAGCGCAATCGCTCAAGGCGATCGCCGCCTACAACTTCGCCGGCGACTTGGGAAAGATGACGGTGCCGGCAGCGCTTTCGCTGATGCTGCTGGTGACGCCTTGGCGTCTGGCATTGTTTACCTTGGGCAGCCTCGGCGTTGCGGTCGCTGCCGTGATCTTATGGGCAGCGCCGCGCCGCGAATCCGTTCACGCGGCGACACGCTCGGACTCGCGCCGGGCGGAGCTCGAGCGCGAACGCCACCCGCTGGCGTTCGCCTTGTTGACCGGCATCGGCGTGATCGACAGCGCGACCCGAATGGGTTTCTTGCTGTTTTTGCCGTTCGTGCTCACGCAAAAAGGCGCGACTTTGCAAACCGTCGGCCTGGCGATGACGCTTATTTTCGCCGGCGGCGCCGCTGGCAAGCTGGCCTGCGCCTTTATCGGCGCACGGATCGGCGCGATCGCAACGGTGTGGCTGACCGAAGGTTTGACGGCAGCAGGTATTCTGGCGCTCTCTCAGCTGCCGCTGACGGCCGCGCTCTTGGTGCTGCCGCTGATTGGCGTTGCTTTAAATGGGACGTCATCGGTGCTGTACGGCTCGGTTCCCGCTCTGGTCGAGCCGGCCTGGCGCACGCGGGCGCTGAGTATTTTTTACACCGGCACAATCGGCGCAGGCGCGATCGCTCCGGTCCTGTTCGGCCGTCTCGGCGATTTGCTCGGCGTATGGCCGGCTTTGACGCTGGTTGCCTTGTTCGTCCTCTTGACGCTGCCGCTCGCATGGTTGTTGCGGCGTCCGTTGGCGCTGACTTAAAGCGGCGCCAAACCGCCGAATTTGCGGCGTTGGAACCGCTGATGCGGATGTTTCATCCCGCTCGATGCGAAAAGCTCACAATTGAGCGGGTCTTCCAGGACCTGCCCCGTGGAACGAGGAACGCGCCGCGACTGCCCGCGTTAGGTTTGTGGCTCGGGTTCCAACGTTCGCCGTCGCGGCATGAGACGGCAAATGAACGGCGAAATGAAATGGAGTAGGCCCATGAGATTTCATCTTCCTTGTGGCGTGCTTGCGCTCGTGATTGGCGCTTCTGCGGCGCAAGCACAGACGGTGATCACTGGCCCGGTGGTGGGGCAACCGGTCGGGACAGTGGTGACCGCACCAGCCATCGTGCAGCCAGCTGAAACGATACAAACAATCCAGACCATACGGACGGTGCGCGCAGCGCCGTTGCCGCCGGTGCGCCGCCAAGTCGTGACGACACGCACGATAACGCGCCGGGTGATCCCGGCCGCGCCGGCTGTGGTTGCCGGGACCGTGGCTGCGGCTCCAGCGCCGCTTTATGACACCGCGGTACTGGCCGCCGTTCCGGCGCCCTACGATTATGCGGACAGCGCGGACTATGGCGCGCCGCTCTATGACGTCGCGCCGGCCGCTACCATCGCGCCGGCGCCGGTTGTGGCCGCGCCGGTGGCAACGGGGCCGGTGATTTACCGTTACGTCTATGAGCCGGATCGCATCCTGGTGATCGATCCCACGACCAATATCGCGGTGCAGGCGATTCCGCGGTAACGACGCAAGACCGCGCGCTGCCGCGAGGCGGCGCGCGGCCATCGCAGATGAAAGTACAGCGCGTGAATGGGAGAGCGGTGCATGAGACAACGCAGCTCAAGTGCAATCGTCACGCTGGCCACCGTCGCACTAGCCCTCTGCGGCGGGCTGATCGGCGCGATCGACGCGGCTGCTCAAAGCACGCCTCCCGGACCGCCGGGCACCGATACCGGGGTCAGCGGCGCCATCGAGCAGAAACTCATTCTCAGTCCGGCGCAGCGCACCGCAATCTACGACCAGGTGAGCAGGGACAAGAGCAAAGTCACGCCCAAGGATTTTTCGCCGGTGATCGGCGCCGATGTGCCGCCGATGATCGAACTCTACGCGCTGCCCGACGAGGCGGTCGCCGGCGTTCCAGCGGCCAAGCTCTACAAGTACACGATGGTGGAAGGCAAAGTCGTGCTGGTCGATCCGACCAAAATGCGCGTCGTCGACGTCATCGGGCCGCCGCCATCGCATTGATTGCGATCGCGCCGACTCCCCATTGACCTGAGATTTTGTAAGGCGCCGGCGTTTTATGGCGCGGCGGCTTTCTTTCCCGCCTCGATGACGAGCTTTGGCAACGCGTCGAGATAGGGCCCCATAAAAAAGGCCTCGCCCGAGCCTTCGCCGTAATACTGATCGTAGCGATCGATCATGGCACGCACCGGGGTGACGCAGGACGGCATCGAGGCAACGATCAGATCGCCCAGTGCAGCAGTGCCGGTCGCGCTGTAACGCGGATTGGCGAACACCGCATGCACGATGCAATCGGTGGCGGAGCGCATCAGCGTTTCCGTTGCCGCGTTTTTCTGCCGCGGGGAGAGGTGATCAAGCCCCATCGGATCGTCGAGTGGGCCGGTGGCGACGGCAATGACCATGGCCGTGCCGAATAGCGGTGCGAGAATCATTGGCTGCTTCCCTTACCCTCGCGGGCAGGCATAGCGGGCGCGCCGGCGGCCGGTCAACCTTTATCTGGCCGTGCCACGCCTGTGTTTTTTGCAACCAGGTGATGTTATATTCAGCAATCAACGGAATGACGGAGTTTGGCCATGATATTGCCGCCGGCACTGCTTCTTGGCGTGAGCCTTGCCATTCCCGTCGTCGATAAAGTTCCATCGTTGAATGTGGAACAAGTCTGCGACGGCATTGCGCAGCAAGGCGGCGTCTCATTCCACGATCCGAACATCGCGGTGGAGAAGAAAAATTGCCTCGATAGCGAGCACGCGATTCGCGACGAGATCGCCAAGCAATGGTCGAGCTTTTCAGCTGCCGATAAGACCCACTGCACGAACGAGGCAACCATGGGCGGCGATTCGAGCTATACCGAGCTCTTGACCTGCCTGGAAATGGCGCGCGACGTCAGGCAGCTGCACAGCGAGGGCCAGACCCTCGCCCCGGGTCCATTCCGCGGGCCCCGCCCGGGCACGCACAGCCCAAGCCTTGATTGTGGAAAGCCTTGATTGTGGAAAGCCCTGATTGCGGACTTCAATAACCGATCAGGATCTCACTCACCGCCGGTTTGACGGCGCGCATTTCCGGGTCCGCTGAACTGTATTCCTTGTCGGCTGCGAGACCGGCGACGGTGTCCGCGGGCACTTTCGGATCGGCCCGCAATGTCACTCCCGATTTGCAGCCGCCGGGCAGAGTGGCCAGGGCGCCGCCGTCCCAATCGCTCACGGTTGCGGTACCGTCCTTATCAAAGCCTTTGAGCTTGAAAGCCTTGTGGTTGAGCTTCTCGAGCTGGGCGAGATTGAGCCCGAGGTGCAATCCTCCGGGCGCGATCCAGTCGGACTTTCCGTTGATGACAATCAGATAAGTGTCGCTGCGCGCGGCGGGATTGGCCCACCAGACTTCAAGCCGCCGCTTCGGATCTTTCGGAAACAGCACCGATGCCGGCACTTTGGCGCCGTTGGAATCGACGTCGGTAAAGGTGATGTTCCTGGAATCGTAGGTCATCGCCAGCTTGAGATGGCTCGAATCCTTGCCGAAGGTGCCGCTGCACGCCACGGTGTGACCGGTTGCGGCCGGGGCCGGACCCGCATGCCTTACGGCTGCCGGTACCGACGCATGCGCGGCGCTCCCCGGTTGCGACACCGCCGCCGGGACTGGTTGCTTCATCTGTGACGGCGCGAGCTGATCGTCGGTGTCGAGATCGGGATTGACCTGGTTGATCTGGCGTTGCGGCGCCGCCGAGACATTATTGGCGGCCAATGCGAGTGACGCCCCAAAGCTTGCGGCCAATGCCATATTCAGGCAGCCGCCAAACCATCCCCCACGCATACTCGCCTCCCGTTCTGGCTAACCCTGCAACTATCAATGCCAAAGGCCCGCGCAAAGCCGGCCTTGCCCCGAACGCAGAATAGCACGACGGGGCTCGTTCGGCACGGCTCGGCATTTGCCGCTGTTTCCTGGCCCAAGATTCTGGCAGAACCGAAGCAAAAATCGGCAGGCTTTTCCGATTGTAAGGGGCTCAAATGCGCAAGCATCGCGTGGACGCAGGACCGGAAACGGTTCACTGGGGCTTTTTTGACGCAGGCCTCAAACCGCTGATCACGATCGACTCCGGCGATGAAGTCACGATGTCGACGGTGTCGGGCCCCCCGGAAGCGATGCCGAAAGCCGATAGCGGGCTCACCGTGCCGCCAGCCTTGTCGGCCATCCACGCACGCGTGCCGCAGCGGCTTGGTCCGCACATCATGACCGGGCCGATCGCCGTGCGCGGCGCCAAAGCCGGGCAGGTCCTGGAAGTGAGGATCAAATCGATCGCGCTGCACTATGCCTGGGGCTACAACGTCATCCGCCCGCTCGCCGGCGCATTGCCCGACGATTTTGACGCGACGCGCCTCATTCATATTCCACTCGATCACGCGAAGATGACCGGTCGGCTGCCGTGGGGCCTCGAACTGGCGCTCAAGCCTTTTTTCGGCGTCATGGTCGTAGCGCCGCCGCGCGCCTGGGGACCGGTCGGCTCGCCGCCGCCGCGCAGGAACGGCGGCAATATGGACAACAAGGAGCTCGTCGCCGGAAGCACGCTTTATCTGCCGATCCATGTCGATGGCGCGCTGTTCTCGGTCGGCGATGGCCACGGCGTGCAAGGCGACGGCGAAGTCTGCATCACCGCGATCGAAACCGGCTTGATCGGCACTTTTGAATTGCACATCCGCGACGATTTCGCGCTGGAATGGCCGATGGCGGAAACGCCGAACGCGCTCATCACCATGGGCTTCGATCCCGATCTCGACGATGCCGCCGTGATCGCGCTGCGCAACATGATCAAGCTTATTTGCTCGCGCAGCGGATTATCGCGCGAGGACGCCTATACGCTGTGCAGCCTGGCGGCCGATTTGCGGGTGACCCAGGTCGTCAATGGCTCCAAGGGCATCCACGTGGTGCTCGATAAGAAGCATCTGGCGCGCTAGCGACGCTTCGCTGCGTTACATCGGCCAGCTGCAGTGCCACCAGTGAGTGCACGATCCGATCGTTATGGCTTGCCCATCGCGATCGGCTGCAGCGCGCTCTAGCGCCTCGTCCGGTAGGTCAAATGTGAGAACATCCAGATCGAGTTCGGACAAGTAATTTTCGTCCCTATCCATGTTTACACCACGAATCCGAGTTCGGCCCCTGGCTGCTAAACGTATCTTTTCAGACCAAGGCCGATTCCGATCCAGCCTACGCCCACAATTATGAGATCGATGCCGAGAAAGAGCCCAAGAATATAAAGGCCCGATACCGGCCAATGCGCCAGAATGACCAAGCCAAGCAAAAGAGTAATTACACCCGAAGCCGCAACCCAGATCCAAGGCATTTCCTCCTTCATACTGAACGCCAGCACGATCCGCATTATGCCCGAGGCAAGGAGGGAGAACCCGAGCAGCAGAGTGAGCACTGCTGCTGCAAGAAGCGGGTTTTCGAAAGTGACAAAGCCGGCGACGATGTAGAGGGCACCGAGTAAGAGCCAAAGGAAGAATTTGCCCCAAGTTTTGATTTGAAATGCGTTGATGACTTCGGCAACGCCGGCAATCAACATCATCACACCGACGATAAACACAGTCACAACGGTGGCAAAAACAACGCTGCCAAGTGCAATCAATCCGGCGATGACGTAAACGACGCCAAGCGCGACGATCCAGCCCGACTTAGCACGTAGAGGTGCGAGTCCTGAGGTCTCAGCTATGCTGGACATGAGTTCCTCCCATTGCATCCCACCTATGGACGACGCATTGCGAAATTGACGCCTGCAGCGCTACGTCGCTCGGCAAGCTTAGCGTCACTGGCTGGTTCAGCCGTGAGCGTTACCACCAGCAAACGCGTCAGCAACGCCAGCGGTTTCAAGCACAGTTTCGATCAAAGAACATTGAGATTGATCAAGAACGCAACCAGGCGGCCCGTGTCCTGCCACCGGCGCAGCAAAAACTTGATTTAGATCAAGGTTCTTGGATCGGACTAACTTAGCGTGCCTCGTATTTGATAGGGCAATGTCGGGTTTGCGGCTTTGGGATTTGAAAAGGCCGCCTGGCGTAGCTCATCGCTGGGTTCGCTGAAATTGCGCAGTGAGCTGGCATTCCACGTGTGATTCGATGCGACCGACAATTATAATAATTTATAATAATTTTTGCAGTCTTGATTGCCGCCCTTTTGGCATTCGACGCCTATGAGTATGACGGCTACTACCGCGCGGCTGCTTGGGAGCAAACCAAACATCAAGTTGGCGAAATCGAACACACTGTAGACAATTGGCTGGGAAACTCCGAGCCTCGATGAGACTCGCACGGTGATGACCGCAATCGTCGGCCGCGCCGAGGCGGTGACAGCTAGCCGCTTGTTCGCGTTGTTGTGACAGGCGACCGGTCGCCAGTGCTTCGTGGCGGCGCAGTAACGACAGAACGTTTCTAATGGAACGGAAACCGGTAC
>JBKPIZ010000212.1:0-2124 GCA_046730495.1 Pseudomonadota bacterium | reverse complement strand
CCATCATCCGCGGTCTATTCGATGACGTGCGGTCGGAAGAATATACTCCAAGTTATGCTGGCGGGTCCTCGCGGATGGACTTCCTCCTGAAGTCCGAGCAGATCGTAATAGAGGTGAAACTGGCCAGCGCCACATTGCGCGACAAGCAAATTGGAGAACAACTCCTTATCGACATTGGAAGGTATCAATCCTACCAAGATTGTCGTCGCTTAATTTGCTTCGTCTATGACCCTATGGGATATGTAAAAAACCCCTCGGGACTGGAAACAGACCTGAGCAAAACAATTGGCGACTTTGTAGTGAAAGTAATAATTGTTTCTGTTTAGCCGGAGCTAAAATCTCATAGCTCCCCGCTCTCGCGGCACACCGACGAAACCCTCACTGCTTTTCGTCGTCGTCCTCGTCTTCGAGCGCGTCTTCCTCGGCGTCTTCGATCGCCTGCGGGTCGACGAGTTCCGAGGCCTCTTTGTCGGTTTCCCATCGATGCGCGTGCTCATCGCGCTCCTCGGCCTCCTCGATGGAGCCGATCATGAATTCAGGGAGATCGTCGATGGCCTCGCCGATCTCGGACGCGGGAATGCCTTTATTGCCCGCATCGGCGAGACACTGACTGGCGAGCGCCTTGGCGCGCGCTTCAATGTCGCCGTCGGCGTCTTTCGCATCGACGTGGTCGGAGATCCATTCTTCGACAAAGGCCCGCGCGCGTTCGCTCATTCCCGGCTCCTTTTTTACGTCGTCATTGCCGGACTTGATCCGGCAATCCATGAGGCGAAATCGCGATCCCTATTCGAGCGGTTTTGCTGCGGAAAGTCAGCATGGATGCCCGGATCACGTCCGGGCATGACAATTGAATTTAGTTACTTCTTCAACAACTTATCGCGCTCCTTGCTCAGCCGATCGAGCTCCTCCTGCTGGGCGGCGATGCGATCGGCGTTGCGGCTCTCGTCGCCGGCGCCGGAATTCGCCGCCGCCTGCTCGATCAACTGGCGGATATTGTCGCGCACGATGGCGATGCGCCGCTCGATCTCAGGAAGCGAAAGCGAACTGCCGTTGCTCATCGTGTCCTCCGCTCGCGCGCGGGCCATTTCTTCGGTTCCCTCCCCCCTTGTGGAGGAGGGTCAGGGAGGGGGTCGTCCGGTAATCCTGCGAGTGCCACCCCCACCCCTAACCCCTCCCCACAAGGGGGAGGGGAACAGCTAGCTCATCCTCGCAAGGCAAATCTTACAACGCTTTATTACTTTCTTCGACGGCAGCTTTGTCGACATAAACCTCGGCGCCCATGTCGAGGAACTTCTTCGACATCGAGGCCATTCCGGCCTCGATTTCTTTTTGCGTCCCTGTCGCGCCTGCGGCGCTCCCCGCCTCTTGTCGCGCCATGCCCTGCTCCTTGTCGTTGAGCGTCGCGGCATAGTCGCGCACGTCCTGGGTGATCTTCATCGAGCAGAATTTCGGCCCGCACATCGAGCAGAAATGCGCCACCTTGTGCGCTTCCTTGGGCAGCGTCTCGTCGTGATAGCTGCGCGCGGTGTCCGGATCGAGCGACAGGTTGAACTGATCGACCCAGCGGAATTCAAACCGCGCCCGGCTTAACGCATCGTCGCGCAATTGCGCCGCCGGGTGGCCCTTGGCGAGATCGGCGGCGTGCGCCGCGATCTTGTACGCGATCACGCCTTGCTTGACGTCGTCGCGGTTCGGAAGCCCGAGATGCTCTTTCGGCGTGACGTAGCAGAGCATGGCGGTGCCGAACCAGCCGATCATCGCCGCGCCGATAGCGCTGGTGATGTGGTCGTAGGCCGGCGCCACGTCAGTCACCAGCGGGCCCAAAGTATAGAACGGCGCCTCGCCGCATTCCTCGAGCTGCTTTTCCATATTGATCTTGATCTTGTGCATCGGCACGTGGCCGGGGCCTTCGATCATGACCTGGACACTGTCCTCCCAGGCGAGCTTGGTCAATTCGCCCAGGGTTTCGAGTTCGGCGAATTGGGCGCGATCGTTGGCGTCGGCATTCGAGCCGGGCCTGAGGCCGTCGCCCAGCGAGAAGGCGATGTCGTACGCCTTCATGATCTCGCAGATCTCGTGGAAGTGCGTGTACAGGAAGTTCTCGCGGTGGTGTGCCAGGCACCA
>JBKPIZ010000211.1:0-18645 GCA_046730495.1 Pseudomonadota bacterium | reverse complement strand
GCCGAGGGCGGGCGCGGTCAGCATCCCGGAGACGGCGCCCAGGGCGGCGGCCAGCCCCCACCCGAGCGCAAGCATCCAGCTGACGCGGATCCCGAGCAGGCGGCTCTCGTCGGGGTTGGCCGCCGCCGCCCGCAGGGCCAGCCCGAGCTTCGTGTAGCGGAACAGGCCCCAGAGCAGGACGACCAGCCCGAGCGAGACGGCGATGTCGCCGAGGTCCTGGATCGAGAAGGCGACGCCGGCCACGTTGATCGGCCTGGTCGAGAACGCGTTCGGGATCGTCCTTCTCTCGGGGCTCCAGAAGATCTTCGCCACGCCGTCCACGACGAAGAGCAGGCCGAGCGTGACGATCACCACGGTCAGGACCGGAGCGGACTCGACCGGGCGGATCACGACACGCTCGACCGCGACGCCGCCCGCGAACGAGATGGCGATCGTGAGGAAGAACGCGGCCCAGAACGCGAGGCCGTGGTTCACGAGCGACCAGGCGATGAAGACCGAGAACATCGCCATCTCGCCCTGCGCGAAGTTGATCACGCCGGTCGAGCGATAGATGAGGACGATCGCCAGCGCCAGCAGCGCCCACGTGCCGCCGGACGAAAGGCCGATCACGGTCTGCTGCGCGAGCTGTGTCCAGTCGAAGGCGAGGAGCATCAGTAGCCCAGGTACGAGCGTCGGACCGACTCGTCGCGCCGAAGCTGGGCGCTCGTGCCCTCGAGCGCGACCCGGCCGGACTCGAGCACGTAGGCCCGCGATGAGGCGTCCAGCGCCAGGCTCGCGTTCTGCTCGACCAACAGGACGCTGACGCGCTGTTCGCGCTTGATCCGCTCAACGATGCCAAAAATAGCTTCGACGACGCGGGGCGCCAGCCCGAACGACGGTTCGTCGAGCACCAGAAGGCGCGGCGACATCATCAAGGCACGGGCAATGGCAAGCATCTGCTGCTCGCCGCCGGACAAAGCACCGGCCTGTTGGCGCCGCCGCTGCGCCAGAATGGGAAAGTACCCGTACATGAGTTGCATCTTGTCGTCCGGCCGCCCAGCGGCCGTGTAGCCGCCGAGGCGCAGGTTTTCTTCCACCGTCAGCCCGATGAAAGTGCCGCGCCCCTCAGGCACATGGGCAACGCCGAAACCGGCGACCTGCTCGGTGGTGCAGCGTTCCAGCCGGCGTCCGCCGAACAGGATCTCGCCTTCGCTGCGCACCATGCCGCAGATCGCCCGTAGCGTGGTGGTTTTGCCGGCGCCGTTGGCGCCAAGCAAAACGGTCATGCCGGCTTCCTCCACCACGAGATCGATCCCGTGCAGGACTTCGGACTGTCCGTAAAAGGCCTTCACCGCGCGCAGTTCGAGTATCGCCGCCATCAGTGCCGGGTCCCCAGATAGGCTTCCGCGACCGCCGGATTGCCGCGCACCTCTTGCGGCGAGCCATCGGCAATGACGCGGCCGAAATTGAGCACCACGACCTGATCGGACAGGCTCATGACCAGGCCCATGTGGTGTTCGACCAAGAGGATGCTGATGGCGAGCTGATCGCGGACCGAACGAATGAGCGCGCCCAGTTCTGCGACCTCATCGTGATTAAGTCCGCCAGCCGGCTCGTCGAGCAGCAAGAGCGAAGGCCGTACCGCGAGAGCGCGCGCGAGCTCAACGCGCTTGCGCGCGGCGAAAGACAGGAGCGCAGCCGGCCGCGACGCTTCCCGTTCCATTCCGACGAAGGTCAGCATCGCGCGTGCGCTGTCGTCGAAGCCGCGCTCTTCGCGGCGCGCCGAGGGCAAGGTCAGCGCGTCAATGAGTGCGCCGTTGCGGCCGCGGGCATGGCCACCGACTTTGACATTGTCGAGAACCGTCATGGAAGCAAATAGGGCCGGACTCTGGAAAGTGCGACCGATGCCGATCGCAGCGATGTCGGAGGCCGCACAGCGGTTGAGCGATTGGCCATTTAAACGAATGTCGCCGCGGTCGGGCCGATAAAGCCGGCTCAGGCAGTTGAACAATGTGGTTTTGCCGGCGCCATTGGGGCCGATGAGTCCCGCGATCCGGCCCTTGCTTACTGAGAAACTGACATTTTCGAGCGCAACGATGCCGCCGAACCGCATCGTCAACTGCGCGATTTCCAGCAAAGGCGCGGCCGCGCTCGCCGTGGTTTGAGGCATCGGCGGCGGAGACGTAGTCATGCCGGTCGGGCCGCCATTTGCTGCGTTTCCTCCTTGGACCCACCGTCATTATTCGTGTTTGGTCGCGCCGCGGCGGGCTCCAAAACGTGACACGGCGCGAATGGCTGCGTCAACGCAAGGCGACCGGTTAATTCGCGAGCCGCCCCGGAATATTTCCTACAAGGCGGGGTTCGCGCTGTTTCGCCGCAAGGTCACCGCCAAAAGTTCAGGCAGCGGCGGTGGTTGGGTCGATCATCGTCTTCACCGCGGTGATTTTGCTTGCCGGAAAGCCGCTGATTTCGGCGTGCCTGCGGATGATCGCCTCGTCTTTGGCAAGATAGACGCAGAAGGTTTTATTATCGGCAACATAACTTTCGACCCATTGGATCGCCGTCAATCCCGTTTCAAGGCACCAGAAAGTGCCGCTTGCGATCCTCGATCAAACGCAAAAAGCATTGCCCGGCAGCGGCATAGGAATGCTCCGCGACCAGCTTTTGCCGCAGTAGCGTGTAGCGGATCTCACGCAGGTAGGACATCAGCCGGTCGAAAATGTCTTCGGCCAACCGGTCGTGGAAATCACCCACCAAGCCGCACACCGCGCTCAGCGCATAGTGCCGATCGCCCAAAGCCACTTCCGGTTCCGCAAGCGCCGGATTCCAATCGGCGTAGGACCAAACCGCGTTGCGGAATGCTGTGCGCAAATCGTCCGGTATTGAACCGGCCGCCGACTGCGTATTTGACTTAGCTCGACGCACCAATCCACCTTGCGAAGGCCCGCGCGCATTTCGGCCCACGGCTGAAAACGTCGCAGTATCCGGTCAGATCGCCGCTTCAGTATTGGTATCGAAGAAATGCAGCCGCTCCGGCCGCAGTGCGAAGCGTAATTTATCGCCGCGTTTGGCGCGAATGTTGGGCTCGACCGACGCCACCATGGTCTGCTCGCCGACTTGCAGGTCGAGCAGAATCTCGGGGCCCAATCTCTCCACGACTTCCACCAGGGCCTCGAAACAAAGTCCCGGCGGATCGCCGCCGTTGGCGACTTCCAAATCCTCCGGGCGAACGCCCATGATAACGTCGCGGCCGGTGTAAGGCGCGAGCCGCGAACTGATTTCGGCGGGAACATCGATAGCAAGCCCGGTATTGCCGGCGCGCAATCCGCCGGTGCCGTTGGTCACATGAACCGAGGCAAAATTCATCGCCGGCGAGCCGATGAACCCGGCGACGAAACGATTGGCCGGCGTATTGTAAAGTTCGAGCGGCTCGCCGACCTGCTGCACCACCCCGCCCCGCATGACCACCACGCGATCGCCAAGCGTCATCGCCTCGACCTGATCGTGCGTGACATAGACCGCAGTAGTGTTGAGCCGGTTGTGCAGTTTCTTCAATTCCACGCGCATCTGGACGCGCAGCTTGGCGTCGAGATTCGAAAGCGGCTCGTCGAATAGAAATACTTGCGGATGGCGGACGATGGCGCGGCCGAGCGCTACGCGCTGGCGCTGTCCGCCGGAAAGCTGCCGGGGTTTGCGGCCGAGATAATCGCGAATGCCGAGGACATCGGCGGCCTCGTAGACACGCTTGCGGATTTCGCCGCGGTCGACTTTGCGCATTTTCAGGCCGAAGGCCATGTTGTCGTAGACGCTCATGTGCGGATAGAGCGCGTAATTCTGAAACACCATGGCGATGTCGCGGTCCATGGGCGGCAATTCGTTCACCACGGTATCGCCGATGAGGATCTGGCCGGAGCCGATCGATTCGAGGCCCGCCACCATGCGCAACGTCGTGGTCTTGCCGCAGCCCGAAGGGCCGACCAGAACCACGAATTCCTTGTCGCGGATTTCAAGGTTCACGTCTTTGACGGCGTGAAAGTCGTCGTAAAATTTGTTGAGGTTGCGGATCAGAACGCGCGCCATGCCTTACCCCTTTACCGAGCCGGTAAGGCCGGCGACGTAGTGTTCGACAAAGAATGAATAGATAACAGCCACCGGAATCGAGCCAAGCAGTGCGCCCGCCATCAATTGCCCCCAATAGAACACGTCGCCGCGCACAAGTTCGGAAGTGACCCCGACCGAAACCGTCTTTTGTTGGGCCGAGGAGAGAAACACCAGCGCATAGATGAACTCATTCCACGATAGCGTGAAGGCGAAGATGCCGGCCGACAGGATTCCCGGAACGGCGATTGGAATGATGATGTACATCATCGCTTTCCAGCGTGTGGCGCCGTCGATGCGGGCGCATTCTTCAAGCTCGCGGGGGATCGCCTTGAAGTAACCCATCAACAGCCAGGTGCAGAACGGAATGAGAAAGGTCGGATAGGTAAGGATCAGCGCCCATGGCGTGTCGCCGAGCTGAAAGTTGCGAATAATGTCGGCAAGCGGAATGAACAACAGCGTCTGTGGCACCAGATAAGTAATGAAGATGCCGGTACCCAGACTGCCGGCGAACGGAAACTTCAGGCGCGACAGTGCATAACCGGCAAGAACGCCGCAAAACAGCGAGATCACCGTCGAGAGGATCGCGATGAACAGCGTGTTGAGCATCCACCTGGTGAAAAGCGTTTCGGTCAACAGGTCGATGATGTGGACCAGTGTCGGGTGGGCGGTCCAGAACGGCGTGTAATTAGGCGCCATCCATGGGCGATAGAGTTCGCGGTCCGGCCGGACCGACGTTACCAGCATCCAGTAGAACGGGAACAGCAGCCAGAAAATGAAGCCGCCGAGCGGAATATAGAAGTACACCCAACGGCGCCATTTTGCTCCTTCGATCATCGTTCAGTGCACCTCGACACGGCGGATGTAGAGAAGCTGCACCACCACCACCAAGAGCAGGAACGGGAACATGGCAAGAGAAATCGCCGCTCCCTCGCTCAAAAGACCAGTGCCGACGCCGATCTGATAGGCATAGGTCGCAAACAGCTGCGTCGCGTTGGCCGGGCCGCCGCCGGTCAGCACATAAACGAGCTGAAAATCGGCGAATGTCTGGATAATTGAGAACAGCATCACCACCATGGTCACGGGCAGAAGGAGCGGCCAGGTCACGTGCCAGAAGCGCTGCCAGGCACGCGCACCGTCGATCGCAGCAGCCTCTTGCAGTTCCGGATTGATGGTCTGTAACCCGGCGAGCAGGCTGATCGCAAAGAACGGCACGCCGCGCCAGACATTGACGATGATCACCGAGATCAGCGCCAAATCCGGATCGCCGAGCCAGTTGATCCGCCCATGAATGAGGCCGAGCTGGAACAGCGTCCAGTTGATGACGCTGAAGGTGGGATCGAACATCCACTTCCAGGCGAAAGTTGAAAGCACCGTCGGAATGATGAAGGGCAAGAGGATAAACGCGCGGGTGAAAGCCTTGCCTTTGAAATGCCGGTTAAGCAGAAGCGCCAGCCACAGGCCAAGCGCGAGCTTGAACACGGTCGCGACCGCCGTATAGACGAAAGTATTCCAAACCGCGGTGCGGAAAATGCTGTCGTACCACAGCGCGGTGAAATTCTGTACGCCGACAAAACGGCCGGGAATGCCGACCTTGGTGTCGGTGACCGCCAGCAACACGCCTTGGACGAACGGATAGGCGATGAACAGTCCAAGCAGCACGACCGTCGGCAACAGCAGCGACACCGCCAGCCAGCGTTCGTCCTCAAGAAGGCGCGTGGCCCACCCGCGCCGCGGCGCCTGCGCGAACGCTCGTTGACCTACCGCTTCACTTATTGCCATTGAGGGTTCCTCTCTGGTCCGGGCCGGCCGCGCCATCCCGACTGAGCGAGCGGGCAGCGCGGCTACGGCATTCCGAACTGAGATAGATCATTGCTCGGCAAGTCAGACGTAAATTTTCTGCAACTCGCCAGTCGCCCATTTCACCGCATCCTCGGCGGGCATGCCTTGAACCGCTTTGGCATACATGTCGACGATGACGTACTTGCTCATCACTTCGCCGGCCTTGCGATCGGCCGGCCCGGCATAACCGGGGAATTGTCCGGATCGACCGGCGAGGCGGAACAGATCCATAACCGGATCATTTTTCCAGATCGGATCGTCCTCCCAAGCTGTGGTTGCACCCACCGAATAGCCTTGCTGCGAATTGAACCAGGCCTGGTAGACCGGCTTTGAGGTGATCCAGGCGAGGAAGTCCCGTGCGACTTTCTGCTGCTTGGAATAGCCCATCAGCATATTGGTCATCGGCAGCTGATAGGAGAACTGCCCGGCGGGACCTTTCGGCAGCGCGCCGTGCAAGATGTCCTGCCACAGCGGGGTGCCTTTTTCGCTCTGGTATTTGTCGGCCTCGCGCTTGGCCAACAGATAGATCGACGCGCCGTTGAGCGTCGATGAGATCGTGCCGGCGAGGAAAGCGCGATTGTTGCTGGAATCATCCCAGGCGAGCCCGCCTTCGTCGCAGCAGTCCTTCCAGAAGGCGGTCCAGAATTTGACCGATTCAATGGTCTCCTTGCTGTTGAGCGCAACGGTCTTGCCGTCCTTCTCGACTTCCTTGCCGCCCCACGACCACAAATACGGATAGAAGAAAGTCGGGGGATCGCCGAAGCTGTGGCCCATCGCCTGGCCGAGCGGTTGGCTCTTGGCTTTGAGCTTCTTGCCGGCATCGCGATACTCGTCCCAGGTTTGCGGAAATTTGGTAAATCCGACCGCCTCAAACCACGATTTGCGATAGGCGTTCTCGTTGCCGAGGATGCACCAGGGCACGCCGAGCCATTTCTTGCCGTCATTCGCAACCGCAATCGACTCTTTGTAATAGCCGCCCTGATCCTTGCCGAGCTTCTCGGCAACTTCACTCACCTCAGCCAGGCTGTCGGCATAGAGCTGCGGCCAATTATTGAGCGCACAAATCACATCAGGTCCGGTGCCCGACTGAATGGCGGCCGTGGTGCGCGCCTGGATGTCATTGCCGTTGATCATTTCGATATTGAGCGTGATGCCGAGATCCTTGGCGGCCGCCGGCACAATCTGCTCGCGCAGAACTTTATCCGACGTGGGAACGAAATCGTTCCAGCGCAGCCAGTGCACGGTCGTGCCCTGCGCGTAAGCGGGCGCCCGGCCACTGGCCAGGATCGCGGCAATCCCACCGGTTTTCGCCGCGATCGCGCCGGCACCGGAAAGCTTGAGCAGCTTGCGCCGATGAATTCGAGCCATTGGAGTCCTCCCTTTAGCCTGATTGTCGAGGTTTCTTGTCGGTGCAATCTTTTAGCACGTTTTATGGGTCCCGGGTCGAGAACCAACCCCCATTTGAATGCCGAATTTGGGCCTTGCCGCGAGGGGCGCGATGCCGCAGGCAGACGGCGCGATCCGCCATATGTTTGCCGTCTGGCAAAGCGCTCAGCCGCCCTGCGGCAGAGTCAGGGCGTCACGAATACGCCTTTGCCGCTCTTCTGCTGATCAAACACCCGATAGGCCTCTTCGGCTTGCTTAAGCTGCCAGCGGTGGGTGAACAGGTGTTCGACCGCAATTTTCCGGTCGGCGACAAAGCTTGCACATTCGGCCTGCCCGATCTTCGAAAAGGTCCACGAACCGATAATCGTGAGCTGTTTGCGCAACAGATCGCGGCTGACGTCGAGCGTCACTTCGCCGCCCTCCCCGACGAAGCATACCGTTCCCCACTTTCGCGTCGCCCGCACCGCGGTCGACCGGCCCTCTGGCGCGCCGGACGTATCCAGCGCCAAGTCAACTCCCGCGCCGTGAGTGAGCGCCTTGATCGCGACAACCGCATCGTCGGCCTTGGGATCGACCACGGCGTCGGCGCCGAACTCCTTGGCGCGGGCGAGCCGATCGGCGCTCACGTCAAGCGCGATGACGCGGGCGCCCATCGCCACGGCAAGCTGGGTCGCGGACAGGCCGACCGGTCCCTGGCCGACAATGGCGATGGTATCGGCACCGCTCAGATTCAGTCGCCGCAGCGCGCCATAGGCGGTGCCAGTGCCGCACGACACCGCCGCGCCGGTCGCAAAGCTCAACTCATCGGGCAATGGCACCAGCGTGTGCGCGGGAACCTTCATGTAATCGGCGTGCGCGCCATGAGCGGTGACGCCATAGACGGTGCTGCCGGCGGTACACATCTGCGACCAGCCGCTTCGGCAATGCGAGCAGGTCCCGCAGCCGCTATAGTGGTGAACCATGACGCGGGCGCCGATCCGAGCGGTCCGATCGTCGACGTTCTTTCCCACCGCAGCCACCACCCCGCATGGCTCGTGGCCGGCAATGACCGGGCCCGCAAGCTTGCCAAGCCCAAGCGTTGCAGTCTCTCCCCCCGTGGCGCGATAGAATTTGAGATCGCTGCCGCACATTCCGGACGCCTTGATTTCGACTACGACGTCATGGGGGCCGGGCGCCGGATCGGGAAATTCGGCAATTTGCAATTTGCGTCCGCCCAGAAAGGTCACGCCGCGCATCGCACTCTCTCCCAAAATTCGCTGGAATCTCGCATGTGCGGTCGCTTCCCGGCAACCGCCCTGGGCGGCAAGGTGCGATTCGGACTTATCCACAAGCCGCCTTGACCCGTCGCCGATCCGCCGAGCAAGGTCGCATGCTGCGGGAGTATGTCCTTGGGGCACGTTCTTGGGGTCGGTGGGCAAGCCATGGCTGATCACATAGCGGCGGCACAGCGTTATCGCGCCCGGGCGGCTAAATGCGAGCTCTCGGCCAAGAACACCTCGTCGGCCAAGTTCGGCGAATGTTATCGGCTCTTGGCACAGCATTATCTGGCGCTTGCCAATCTCGAAGAAGATTGCGTGCATCGCCAGTCGCCTTTCGCCCGGCCGCAGGATGATAAAGCCCAAGAGGCGGCGCCGGCCCGCTCGATCGCAGCGCGGATGTTTGCAGTGCGGCAATTGCAAATGGCGGCGCCGTCTATAGAGACTGTCTCCATGCCGCCAATGGCCGTCGTCGCGATACCGGCCGCTGAATTCGGTCGCTGAGCGAAGCGCGCGCAATGCGAGCCTCGACAGGTGGTAGCGCCATCCTTCGAGGGCCGCGTCGGCATCCCATCGCACTGGCGCGATGGGTGGCCCTCGCGGCCACCGCAGGATGACGCGGCGTTGCACCGCACAGCTAGCCCGTTGCCAAGCCTGCCGGTATTTCGAAATATTATTCCGCGGTCGCGCGCGCGCAGTACATAGGCGCGCTACGGATCGTCCTTAAAAAGAAAACATAATGGAGCAGCAAACTGGCATGTTGCGCGTGAATCGTCAGTCGCAAATCAAAGCGTGAGGCCAGGTAATGACGAATGTGGGATCGTTGGGCGCGAGCCGTGAGGCGGCAAAGCCGGACCGTCGTGGCTGGAAGGAACTTTATCTGAAAGAAGACTGGTGGGCCGTCTGGCTCGGCCTCGCGCTGATGGTCTTCGCAATCCTTTTGTTCCAGGCCGGCAGCAGCAATATTGTCAAAGCGGTCGCGATCAATCCCGGCGGACTTAAATGGAATTCGTTTGGCCAGCTCGCCGATTATTTTGCGCAGAACGCTCAGCTCTACCTCTTTCAGTTTTTATTCTTGCTCGTCTTGTTCGGCACGACGACCGCGATCATGGGCGTGAAACTCAAGGAGTTCGTGCCCGCCTTTATTTTCCTTTATGTCGGCTCGCTGATCATGTTCGCAATCGCCGGCTGGGCCAACGCCGCGCAATTCAACCTTGAGGCGCCACTGGTCGCGCTCATTCTCGGGCTTATCATCGCCAATGTGTTCCGGCTGCCGGCATGGATGGATAGCGCGTTCCGGGTTGAATACTACATCAAGACCGGCATCGTACTGTTAGGCGCCACTTTCCCGATAACGCTTGTGCTCACCGCCGGCCCGGTTGCAATTGTCCAGGCCACTATCATCTCGCTCGTCACCTGCCTTGTGATCTACTTCGTCGGCACGCGCGTGTTCGGCCTGGAAAGGACGCTGGCCGCGGTGATGGGCGTCGGCGGCGCAGTCTGCGGTGTGTCAGCGTCGATGGCGATCGCCGCTTCGGTGAATGCCAAGAAGGACCACCTCTACACGTCGGTGACGCTGGTCGTCGGGTGGGCGCTGGTCATGATCCTGGTGCTGCCCTTTGTGTCGCGGGCGCTCGGCTTGCCCGCCGGCGTGGCCGGAGCATGGATCGGCACGTCCGAGTTCGCCGACGCCGCCGGATTCGCCGCGGCCACCACTTACGGCAAAATGGTCGGCAACGAAGATGTGGCGATCAAATCATTCACGCTGATGAAAGTGATCGGTCGTGACCTGTGGATCGGCATCTGGTCGGTCGTATTCGCCGCGATCGCGACTTTTGTCTGGGAAAAAGGGCAAAGCGGCCGCGTCCCGGACGCGCGTGAAATCTGGTGGCGCTTTCCCAAATTCGTCATCGGCTTCTTTGCCGCCTCGATCCTGATGAGCGCCTTTACCAGCGGTTTCAACACTGCCGACTTCAACAGCACGGTACGGCCCAATGTCATTGCGCCGCTGGTGTCGTTGCGGACCTGGACGTTCATCTTCTGCTTCCTCTCGATCGGCCTGACGACGCGGTTTCGCGATTTGCACATCGTCGGCTGGAAAGCGTTCTGGACCTTCAGCATTGGCGTCGCCGCCAATGTCGTTCTCGGTTACGTCTTGTCGGTGATTGTCTTTGGCGACTATTGGGCCGCTATCCACTGAGGCTGCCGCGGGCGGTATGACACGCTGCGCCGCGTGCCGGTTCTTTACCGGCGCGCCCGCGGCGCTCGAGCGCGCGATTCCGGGTCTCAATATTCTTAGTTCCGCTTACGGCTCGGTGCGTGCCGATACCGGGCTATGCGAGCGGCATGGCGTTTTCACCACAGCGCACAGCGCGGCCTGTCCGCAGTTTGCGGGTAGCGGCGGCTGAGCTGTGCTCAGCGCCTAGCCCCGCGTCACTTCAGAAAATCGACAATGAGCTTGATGGTCGCAGCGGGATTTTCCTCCATGACCCAGTGCCCCGAATTGGGGACTACGGCCGTTTGCACATTGGTCGCCGCGGCGCGCATCACCGTCCCCATCATCGGCCCGAACGATTTCTCGCCGCCGATCGCAAGCACCGGCAAGGTCAGCATGCCCATATCGATGAACGCTTTGTTGTCGGCGGCATCCTGATCGAAGGCTTTGAACTGTTCGAATCCGGCGTGCATCGCGCCCGCCGCGGCGTAAAGCTTGGCGTAGTGCTTGCGTGAGGCTTCGTCGAATTTCTTGGGATCAGCTGAAAACTCATTCCAGAACCGATCGAGATAGATGCGCTCGCGGCCTTTCACCAGCCGTTCGGCGTCCGGCCCATAGAACGAGAAGTGCCAGAGCGCATGGCTGCGAACGATGTCGTCCCACGGACCTATGCCCGGAAGCGGCGCGTCGATGACGACGAATTTCTTCACCCGCTCCGGATGCTGAGCGGCAAACGCGTAGCCGACCATGTTGCCGATATCGTGGGTCACGAGATCGACCTTATCGACCTTGAGCGAATCGAGTACGCCAGCGACGTCTTCGGCCTGGGTCTTTTTGTCGTAACCGCCGGCCGGCCGCGAGGAGAGCCCAAGTCCGCGCAAGTCCGGCACGATGACGAAGTGATCGCGCACCAACTCGGCGGCAAGCGGCGCCCACATGTCGCCGGTTTCACCGTAGCCGTGCAGCAAGACGACGGCAGGGCCGGCGCCGCCGACCCGTACATAGATTTGCGTGCCGTTGGTAATGACGTTCTCGGTGCCAAAGCTCGCCGGAAACGGTTGGATCGCGGCGAGTGCGGACGCGCTCAGGAACAGGCCGACGGATACGGCGGCAGCGAAGTTTCGCATCGTGATGCTCCCCTCGAAATTCGCCCGGCGCGGCGACCCCTTTGCCGCGGAAACTTAAGGCCTCAGCACAATCTTGGCCGCCGCGGCGCGGCCAGCGTCGATATCCTGGAACGCCCGCGGGCCCTCGGCGAGCGGGCGCTGCTCGATCCAGTCAAGCGGCCCGAGCCGGCCGGCGGCGATGGCATCGAGCGTTTGGCGGAATTCCAGCGTCGTGTAGCAATAGGTGCCAGCGACGATGATTTCCTGCAGCGTAATCTTGCGGACGTCAAAACCCTCCGAGCCCGGCAATAAACCGACATGAATGATCACACCGCCCGGTTTGACCAAACGACTGGCCGCGGCACGCGTCGCCACGGCACCAACCGCGTCGATAACGAGGTCCATCGACAATTTTGCCGGCTCGCCGGGGGCATCGGGCGCGTAGCATTGGAATGGCCCGGCGCGCGCGGCGGTCTGCCGGCGCGCGGCATTCGGCTCGCCGATATGAATCTCAGAAGCGCCTTGCATCGCCAAGACCAAAGCGCAAGCGATCCCGATGCCGCCGCCGCCAAGCACCAAGCAGCGGCTCGCCGCGAGCGGGCGCGCCAGCAAGCGCACGCCCAAATTGACCGCGTGATAGGCGACCGCGAGCGGCTCGGTCAGCGCCGCCTTGGCGCTGTCGAGCCCGTCGGGAATCCTGACGACATTGGCCTCCGGCACACGCACCAGTTCGGCAAAAGCGCCGGCCCGCGGCGGTACTGAAAGCAATTGCCGCGACGGACACAGATGCGGCCGGCCTTCCAGACACCAGTCGCAAACCCCGCACGGGACAAGCGGGTTGACCGCAACGCGCGCGCCGCGGCCGGGCCCGCTAACGACTAGCCCTGCGGCCTCATGCCCGAGCACGAATGGCGGCGGGCGCCGCGAATCGTGGCCGTGATAGGCGTGCATGTCGGAGCCGCAAATCCCGACCGCCTCGACGCGCACCAGCACCTCGTCGTTGCCGGGCGTCGGTTCCGGCTCCTCGCGGCACAACAAAACGTTCGGCTCGGTATAGACCAGCGCTTTCATGGGTTCACTTTGCTGAAATCCGGTGGCGCCGCAATCTTAGCAGAGTTGAACGACAGCACGAAACGTGCGGCTAAAGCGAAATGATTTTAGGTTGATTTGGTATTTCGCTTTAGCTTGTTGTTTGAGCATGATCTTTTCCGAAAACCGGCGTCCACTTTTCGGGATCATGCTTTAAAACAAAGATTTCGCTGTCGCGTCCGATCGCCCCGCCCCGGCGTCGCAAAATGCGAACGACGCGGTTAGAGTGATGCATCACGAGATCGCAGCCATGATCGAGCCATGACCGATCGGCCCCATTCATCGTCGCCGAAAATCACTGAAATGCTGGTTGTGCCGGTGGCCGGGCACGACGACATGTTGCTCAATCTTTCCGGCGCGCATGCGCCGTTTTTCACCCGCAACATCGTCATTCTTCGCGACAGTGCCGGCCGTACTGGCGCCGGTGAAGTGCCGGGCGGCGAGCAAATAAGACGCACATTGGAGGACGCCAAACCGCTGATCGTCGGCCAGCCGATCGGAACTTATAACGACATTCTCAATCAAATGCGCAACCGCTTCGCCGACCGCGATACCGGCGGCCGCGGATTACAGACTTTCGATCAGCGCGTCGCGATCCACGCCGTCACCGCGGTCGAGGCGGCGCTGCTCGATCTGTTAGGGCAATTTCTCGGCGTGCCGGTCGCGGCGCTGCTCGGCGAAGGTCAGCAGCGCAGCGCGGTCAAGATGCTCGGTTATCTGTTTTTTGTCGGCGACCGCAACAAGACCGACCTGCCCTACCGCGCCGAGCCGAACGCCAACGTCGATTGGTTTCGCCTGCGTCACGACGAGGCGCTGACAGCGCCGGCGATCGTGCGCCTCGCCGAGGCGGCCTATGCGCACTATGGCTTTGAGGATTTCAAGCTCAAGGGCGGCGTCCTGTGCGGCGAACAGGAAATCGAAACCGTCACCGCGCTGGCGAAACGTTTTCCACAAGCGCGCATCACGCTCGATCCGAACGGCGCCTGGTCGCTCGAAGAGGCGATCCGGCTCTGCAGCGGCATGCACGGCGTGCTCGCCTATGCCGAAGATCCGTGCGGCGCCGAGGGGGGCTTTTCCGGCCGCGAAGTCATGGCGGAATTCCGGCGCGCGACCGGCCTGCCGACCGCGACCAATATGGTGGCGACCGACTGGCGACAAATGGGCCATGCGATCGTCTTGCAATCGGTCGACCTTCCGCTGGCCGACCCGCATTTCTGGACCATGCAGGGCGCGGTGCGGGTGGCGCAGATGTGCCGCGATTGGGGCCTGACCTGGGGATCGCATTCCAACAATCATTTCGACATTTCGCTGGCGATGTTCACCCATGTCGCCGCGGGCGCCCCCGGGGAGATCACCGCGATCGACACGCATTGGATTTGGCAGGACGGCCAGCGATTGACGAAAGAGCCGCTTGCGATCCGCGGCGGCATGGTCGCGCTGCCGGAGCGGCCCGGACTCGGAATCGAAATCGACCTAAAGCAAATCGAGCAGGGGCACGCGCTCTACAAATCGCACGGTCTCGGCGCGCGCGACGACGCAATCGCGATGCAGTACCTTATTCCCGGCTGGACGTTCGACAACAAGAAGCCTTGTTTCGTGCGCTGATCGCATCCACGCCGGCGCGGAGCCTGCCGGGTTTCGCGGAACGGAACGCCGCAGCCGACGAATCCACCGACGAAGACTTTCAATTGGCGGTTTTCGACACGCAAACTGGGACTGGAGTCCCGGCTCCCTTGGGAACCGCCATAAAAACAAATCCCGGATTGTTGGAAGAATTGGCCTTTGCCCCGGCGGATGTGCCCGCTCCCGCATACATGTCGATATGAGCGCCTTTGATTCGACCGCCGATGTCTTGCGCGACCGCCATCGAAGAGGCGGTTTTACAGGCGCTCGTCGCAGGGACATTGAGCAAGGTGACAGTGCCGGTGGGAATTGAAGTTGGATCGGTAGCGATCGAGGCGTTCGGCGTAAGCACGATATGATCCACGCCTTCGTAACCGACCCCCGGTCGGTAAAAGACCGTTGATGGATTGTAACGGACGGTGTCCCGATAGGCCTCATCGGGATGAGCGGCGTAGTAAGCGGCCAGAGAACCGTTTATTTTTTTATTCTCGCACTTGAGAACGTCACCGATCAGGTTATTGGGTCTACCGTTCGTTCCGGCGAAATTCAAAAGCACGCTTTCTATGGAGCCGTCCTTCTGTCTCAAGTTCACGCTTCCGGCGCCTTCCAGCATTAAACTGGAAACCTCATAGAGGCTTCGAAAATACGCGATCTTGTGAATTTTCCCGGCCAAGGCGCCCCGCGCCAACTGTTCGCGGGTGGGAAGTGCGGAGAAGGTGCCGTCTTTGTTGTCGATGCACCAATGGATTGGAACTTTGGTGACCTCGTCTACTCCGCAGCCCTGCCCCAACTCCGGCTTGGGATTTTCGAAAAACGTCAGACCCTCGGGCGCCGCATAGATCGGATACCGGTACACATCCGACGGCTCGGCGGAGGCATCAACCGCCGTTGGACTGAAGTACCCGGTAAACCGCGTCGTTCCCGTCTTAAATTTCCCGTCGTTACCCTGGCGGCCATTGCTCTTGTACCAGTCAAACTCCCGCGCTGCCCGGTTCACCAAGGTGACGTAATCCATGTTCGGCAGGCTTGCGATTTTCAGCATGGCCGTATTGGCGTTCAGGCAATAATCCTCGTTTTTCACCATTCGGCAGCCAAACTGGAAAGTTTGGGCCTTTTGCTCGGCCGATTTTCTTTCGCAATTTGCGATTTGATTCTTTAAAGCGCTTTTGATTTCCGTCAGATTCCCAGCCAGACACTGAAGGGGAAGATCTTTCGGAGGACTTTGAACAAGATGCGACGTCACAGGAAGCGCGGGAGTGATTTTTCCGGCGACGTTCAATTGAACCAGATCTAGGCAGCGCTGCACGGGGTCATGACCGCTCGCCGCCGACGCCGGTCCGGACGTGGGATAGGCCACCTGCCCTTGGGACGGAAAAACCCAAAAGATGCTGAGGAAGACGGCGCCAAAGATTTTTTTCATCAACGATTGTCCAGATATCCGAATACACATCATATTTACTTCATCGCGCCTGATGGCACGGCACTGGTCTCTACAATGTCTACGTCTACTGCTGGCGAAAATTAGGCAACAGCCTCTAAACTGAGAGGGGTAGCCAAAACCAACGCCCCGCCAACCGCACCCCAGCGCGGCAGGAGCGAGCGATGGCTGATGCAGCGCGAAACCGCAACTCCGGCGGGACCGATAATAAAGCCCGCCCGCATTGCGTCGTGATCGTCGGCGGTGGCGCCGGAGGACTCGAGCTTGCGACCCGGCTCGGCGACAAGCTTGGCCGTCGCGGCCAAGCGGAAATCACCTTAATCGACAAAGCGCGCGCCCATTTATGGAAGCCGCTGTTGCACGAGATCGCCGCCGGCAGCATGGATCTCGGCCACCATGAGCTCGACTATCTGGCGCAGGCGCACTGGCATCGCTTCCACTATCGCACCGGCGAAATGATCGGACTCGACCGCACTCGGCGCGAAGTGCGGGTCGGGCCGGTTGTTGAGGAGAACGGCACCGAAGTGACGCCGGCCCGCGGTTATCCCTACGACACGCTGGTCTTGGCGGTTGGCAGTCTCACCAATGATTTCGGCACGCCGGGCGTTGCCGAGCACGCGATCTGCCTGGAGACGCCCGAGCAGGCCGCACGATTCCACAGCCGCCTGGTCAATGCATGCCTGCGAGCCCAGAACCAGCAGGAACCGCTGCGGCCGGGTCAGCTTCAGGTCGCGATCATTGGCGCCGGCGCCACCGGTGTCGAACTTGCTGCCGAACTGCACAAGTCGACGCGAGAGCTCGTCGCCTTTGGGCTCGACCGCATCGATCCCGATCGCGACATCACGCTGCACCTCATCGAGGGCGCCGACCGGATTCTGCCGGCTTTGCCGCCGCGTATCGCCACAGCCGCGACCGATCTCCTCACCGGACTTGGTGTGAAAGTTTACACTTCGGCGCGAGTAGCCGCTGTCGTGCCAAACGGCGTCGAGCTTGCCGACGGGCGTATCATCAATGCGGAGCTCGTGGTCTGGGCGGCTGGCGTCAAGGCGCCCGCTTTTCTTGAAAACCTCGACGGCCTCGAAACCAACGCGATCAACCAGCTCGTCGTGCGGCAGACGCTGCAGACCACGCGCGACGACGACATTTTCGCGATTGGCGATTGCGCCGCCTGTCCCTGGCCGGAACGCAATGCCATCGTGCCGCCGCGCGCCCAAGCCGCGCATCAACAGTCGACACATCTGGCAAAACAGCTGCCGCGAAAACTTGCCGGTCAGCAGCTAGCGCCCTGGCACTACCGCGACTTCGGTTCACTGGTGTCGCTAGGCGAATACAGCACCGTCGGCAGCCTGATGGGCAAGCTGGTCGGCCGGAGTTTGTTCGTCGAAGGCTATTTTGCGCGGTTGATGTATGTGTCGCTCTACAAAATGCACGAATATGCGCTGCACGGCTTCATCAAGGTCGCGCTCGATACCGCGGTGCGCCTCATCAACCGGCGCACCGAGCCGCAGGTCAAGCTGCACTGAGGAAGGCTTTCACCGCCAGATGCACGGCTGTGAGCAAAAGAACGCCCCGCCAAAACGAATTGGCGGGGCGAATTTCGGAATAACTGAAAGCTTCACGCGACCATCTTTAATTCCTTGCTGGCCCGGAAGGCGACTTTCTTGCCGGCCTTGATCTGGATCGGCTCGCCGGTTGCAGGGTTGCGCCCCATGCGCGCGGCCCGGTGTCTCACTTGCAGGATGCCGAGACCGGCGATCCGGATGCGCTCGCCTTTTTTCAGGTGCCGGGTGATCAAACCGATCAGTTCGTGCAGAAGTTCCTGTCCGGCGCGTTTAGACATGTCATGCTCTTTGGCTAAACTTGCCGCAAGGTGTTTAAGCGTCACTGAGCGACTGGATTTGGCTGCCATAGCTTGCCTCCAAAGGTGCCTGCCTCCAAAGAAGTGCGTCAATCGGCGCGTCAGTCGGAGTCAAACAACTTTATCTGATTCGCGGTGTTTTGGCGTTTATTTGTTATTCGCTTTTCAGGTCATTCTTCGACCTGAAACCATCGATGCCCACATGGTTTATGCCGTAAATATCGACGTTTCCCGCGGCATCCCCCTTCGACCCAGCCCGGTTCCAGGACCGCGGGACGTGCACTCATTAATATTCGAAGTCGACGGGCCAATTTTCGTTTTGCCTCCGAAGGCAAACATTCGCGAACATGATTGGCATGTCCGCGGCTTGCCGACAGCAGATATTTCGGTAGCGGCTCTCTGGCCGATTAATCACAAAGTTGGGGAGAAGTTGCTGGAGCAAAGCTGACGGTTGATCATCCCAGAAACGTCGAGAAACTCACGCCAATCTGATCGTTCGCCCTCCAAGTGACTTTCGAGGGATGGCACGCGCCATTTCGATCGATACGCAAGTCAAACCGCTCCGGAATGCCGACCGGACTGGCGACAAGTAAGCGCGCGCCTTGGGGAGACAGGTCACGCACGATGCAATCGATTACCGACGCATTGTTGTTGAAGACCAATCTTTGCCGCGTTCAACCGCCTCTGACGCGGAGTCGCGCGGCGCTCGTCGAACGATTTGGCACACACCTGGCTCATGGCATCAACCCGTGTTG
>JBKPIZ010000210.1:0-2231 GCA_046730495.1 Pseudomonadota bacterium | reverse complement strand
TTGAGCCCGCCCTTCTGCAGCGCGGCGACGAAACCGTTGAGATCGCGATACTGCGTCTTGGCCAGCACCGCGTTGATGGCAGCGGGTAGGGCGGCCGCTTCAACTTCGCCGAGGGCTCCCCTCAGCGCGCCGCCGAGATTGAGACCGTCCAACAAGCCCATGGTTGCCTCCAACACAGGTTAAAAGCCCCCGCGTGGATGAACCCCCAACAAGAAGCCTAGTCGAATAAAACCGGGCGCACCAGAGGTTCGCGAAGCGTGCGCTGTCCCAAATTTCCGCGCATTCCCGCGCGAGCGGGAAGCAAAAGAACAATGCGATGATCTTTTTTGGTTAGCTTACCGCGGCGCCCGACGCGGTCCCGTGCGCGAGCGACGCGGCGCTTAGCCCGAAGCCGGCGATGATTGCGAGCGCGAGCGAAATCAGCACATTGTAACCGGCGAGCGACAGCCCGAGAAATCGCCAAGCCGCTTCGTCGCAACGCACGACATGCACGGTGTGGAGCTGGTCGAGCAACGAACCGCCTGTGCGCAAGTCGGTCAGCGGGCCGGAGCAATCGGCCGGCCCTGTCCACCAGTGCCATTCGACGCCGGCATGGTAGATGCCGAGCACGATATTGCAGGCGGCCGCAATCGCGATCGCGGCGAAGCCGACCAGCAGAAGGTTGCGCGGCGCGTGCACCAGAGCGGCGATCGCGAGGAGCAGCGAAAGCGAAATAATGACGTGATAGGGAATGCGCTGCATGAGGCAGAGCGGGCAAGGCGCGAGCTTGAGCACATATTCAAAGAACCAAGCGCCGGCGAGCGTGGCGAGGCTGAGCGCGAAGACGGCAATCGCCGCGGCGGCGGCCGGCTCGGCCCTGGCCCGATCGACGAAGCTCTGTCTCGACAGTGTCGATGTCATCTCGCTTGCCTCACCATCCATTGGCGAAGCTCCATCGCGGTTGATTGCGGCAATTTGCCGGTTCGGCGTCCTCCGCCGTGAAAACAGGGGAGTGGCATAGGGGCCGCCTCTGCCCCTCCCCGCTACTGCGGGGAGGGATAGTAGCCGCGATGGACGCCGCGAAGCCAATTATATAGACACAAGGCTCAAGCCCGTGTGGCGGAACTGGTAGACGCGCACGACTCAAAATCGTGTTCCGCAAGGAGTGGGGGTTCGATTCCCTCCACGGGCACCAACAAATTCGATTTTGCTTCTACTTAAGCTTTTTCCTAACAAAGCCGGGGACGCCACGACACGCGCAACCGATGTCCCGCTTTCCGGGTGAAGTCGGACGTTCCGGCGACTGAGCGCAGGCGCGCGTAAAATCTAGTTGTGCGCTTGCGCGTGTTCGGCGCGAGCGCAAGCTACCGCAGCGTGATCACCAGCCCATTGAGGTCGGCGGCGACGATCAGTCCGGTTTGGCGGCCCGCCAGCGTCAGCACTGCGCCGTTCTGGTTGGTCAATACGATCCCGCCCGCGCCGGGGCCGACCGCGGCGCCCGCGCCGGCAGCGGCGTATACGCCATTCACGTCGGACGGAGTTCGGATGTTGCTGACCGTGCCGACAAAATCGGTCGCCGAGGCGCCGAAGGTAAATCCATAACTCACCCCGCCGATCGCGAGCTGATAGCGCTGTCCGTGGAACACCAGCGCGCCGCTGCCGCCGGAGCCGCCCACGACAAAACCGGCCTTGATAACGTTAAAGCGGATGCTGCCGCTGTCGGCGAAAGCGGTCGCCAGCCCGGCGCCGGCGACAGTCAAAGCGATCAGTGCGGCACGAATGGCGGATGACAATTGCATAAGAAAATCCCCCTAAATGACGTTTGCCATATTTTGCCGAGGTCACCACCCCGATTGGCCAAGATTGCGACGAATCGAAGAGCCAAACAAGTTTGAACCTGTTCGCAGCATTACAGCGCGCTCGCATTGATCGATTGTGACCGATCAAAGATATGTTCGTGGTCAAAATGTCACCATTGCAGCGCATCGGTCTCGTAAAACAAGCCGCGGTTGGTCACTGACGATGAACCTGCGGTTGCGGAGCGATGGCGATTGCGGTGAGGTGGGTCGTTTTTCTTACGACGGCGGTGCTCGCTCTGCCAGCCGGAGCCGCTGCGGCGGCTGATCTTGCAAACCCCGCCCCGGTTCTCAAGGCTCAGGCGACTGCGTCCGTTGACAACTGGACCGGATGGTATGGCGGCCTCAATGCCGGCGCGATTTGGGGCGACGAAAACGTTGCCTGGACCGCGACGG
>JBKPIZ010000209.1:0-1860 GCA_046730495.1 Pseudomonadota bacterium | reverse complement strand
CGGCGACGCGCAAATCACGCAGCGAGCCCGCGGCCGTTTCGACCGCCCGACGGCCGGCATCCTCCCACGACTTTTCGCTGACACCGACGACGTCGACGATGCGATACACGCTGTCCGTTTGTGTCTTGGCCATGGGCTGATCCTTTCGCGGCTAAGGCCTGAGAGATAGGCCTGATAAGCTGAGTTGACGAAACATGATCTAGGTCATGGGCTTTGGTGTATACGCGATAAGGCCTGGAAAGGCCGGACGTTGGGCTGTGGGAACTCAAGCGACGTCCGCTTTACCCCCAAAAGCGGACATCGCTGAGCGTGACCGGAATGTCCGCTTTGTGCCATGTGTGGACGTATATGGACCCCGCCCGATTGCAACAGGCTGACTGGATCGGGTGCAACAGTCACAACTGCTGACGTATATCCGGCTTCTTGATGCGGTCCGAGAATTCGGCGCCGCGAGCCCCGATGGATTTTCGCGTGCTTCCACCTCAACGGCGCCCAGACATTGGCCTATGCCATGCCGGTCCACACACCAGGTTCGGGAAGCAACGGAGTGACCGTTTCACCATCTCCCGTCATCTGATTGCAATTGCCAGGTAAGATCTCACGTCCTTAGTGCCCCCCATCAAGCCGTCTGGACGGACCGCGCGGGTTCGTAAGAGACATTCCCGGCGAGCATTGCCCAGACGATACGCGCATTCTTGTTGGCGAGCGCCACGGCCGCGACGTTCGGATGCCGACGCTGGCGAAGGCTAGCAAGCCAACGGCTTCGCGGATCCTGCTTGCCCCTAGCTTTTCCAAGAGCAGCACGAGCGCCGTGGATCATCAACGTGCGTAAATAGCGATCGCCGCGTTTGCTGATACCGAATAGTCGGTTTCGTCCGCCACTTGACTGCTGCTTCGGCACCAGCCCTAGCCATGCGGCGAACTGGCGGCCGTTCTTGAAGCAGCTCCGATCCCCGACGGCGGCAACAAGAGCGGTAGCGGTCACCGGTCCGATGCCTTCGATTTCCCCAAGCCTTTGGCACAGCTCACTGGTGCGATACAGCTCTCGGATCCGCCGATCACAGGATGCGATCCGGCGATCGAGATCGAGCAATTCGGCTTGGCCCTCGATAATCAGCACCCGGACCAGCGTATTGAGGCTGTCCGTCGAATTTCCCGTGATCTCGGCAAGAGCACGTCGCAGCCTCCAGATGTCGCGGGCGATGACAATGCCATGCTCGGCGAGGATGCCACGAATCTGATTGACCAGTTTCGTCCGGCTTCGCACCAGGCGCTGGCGAATCCGATGGAGGGCTTGGATCGCAAGCTGTTCGGGTGACTTCGGCGGAACAAAGCGCATCGTAGGTCGGCTGACCGCCTCACAGATAGCCTCTGCATCATTCCGATCATTTTTGTTCGACTTCACATACGGCGCCACAAACTGAGGGCTTATCAGGCGGACCTTGTGACCAAGCTCCGTAAGCACACGTGCCCAGTAGTGCGCGCCGTTGGAAGCTTCCATCCCGACCAAGCAAGGCGGCAGATTGGCAAAAAACGGCGACACCGATCCTCGACGCAAGGTTTTACGAATGACAACATTCCCCTGTCCGTCAACGCCATGAACCTCAAACACGTACTTTGCCAAGTCCAAGCCTATCCGAACGACCTGCATGATGATCCTCCTCGCTGCAGTCCACGTCCGAAATTCGACCCGGCCGGGTGGGCGGGGTCCATACCATTGGCTCCGAGTTGGCAAGGGATATTTTCACGTTCGCAGAGTTAGTCGGTGCAGCCATGTGTTCGGCCTGTTTGCGCGGTTCACATGACCGCTGGCCATAATGCCCTCCGCGGATCAGGTCCCGGTCAGGAGCCCGCATTCGA
>JBKPIZ010000208.1:0-2790 GCA_046730495.1 Pseudomonadota bacterium | reverse complement strand
TGGACCAAATCCGAGCCCGCGCACGATCGAACAGATGGCCACGGCGTCGGCGGACCTCACGGCGGCGAAAGACGCCATCAACAAGATGGAGCAAGTCATAGAAACACGGCTGGCGAAGGTGAATGCAGACCGTCCCGCACTCAAACAACCTGACGATCTCAAAGCGGTCTATGACAAGACCTTCGACAAGCTTGTCATCGCGCCAACCCTTGGCCGATGAAAATTCAGCCAACTCAGCACCGGAACCGACGCCGCACTTGCGCTCGTCACTTACATCAACGCGCACCGCGCCAAGCTCGTCGTCTCTGGAATGCAGATCCAGGCCAAAGACCAGCGCACTTTGGACGAGCTACAGCCGCTGATGAAGGCGTATTAGGAGGCCGGCGAGCGTTTCGTCGCCGCGCAGCGGCAAAGCGATCGGGTGTTGGGGAACAACTAAAACGCTAACGCGTGACGCCAGCTATTTACGGACGAGAGCGACAAAGTCTTGAAGGACGCGACCATGGCGTTCGGCCTCTTTTGGCTCTCCTTTGAAGGATAGAGCACTACTATGCCGCAGCTTGTCTTCTCAGCTGATCTAGCGCGTTCAGCCTTTCTCTGTAATCGATCAAAGCAAATCTGCGCGGCTTCAAGGCTAACCCCGAATTCGATTGAGATTTCTTCGACAGTCATCCCTGCTGCGTCCTCATCATGAATGAGAAACGCGGATGCAAACACCTTTGCCTGATGTTCCGCCGAAACATACGGCGTCTCTTCCGACAGGGTCGTTTTGCCCTGGGCACCGGCATGCCGATAGTTAGGCTCGCCGGAATGCATAACGGCATGGCCGAGTTCGTGTGCTAACGTCATTCGGGGTCGCCCTACTCCAAGTTCGGCGTCCCGTTCTACGCTCCGTTTGCACGTGATTGTAATTCTGTCTTTGGACGTTTCTGTTTTGGCGTCAATCTTATTAAGCACTTCATCGTCAACGACCTTGAAGACAAGCTTCTTTCGACCGTACAAGGTAAGGACAGATCCCGATCGAAGAACACGCAAAATATTTACCGGGCGGACGCGATCCACCCGGTAATCTAGTTTGGAATTTTTGGCGTGCCGTCGAACTTCTTCGTCCGGTCTACCCTTTACGCGTCGATCCTCAGACATTGAGGTAATCCCAGCTTTAGCAAATGGTGCTCGTGGCTGTTGTCTCTTTCACGAACACCCCGTGGTGCTTCCGCATGTATCGCATTTGAGGCACGTGCCGTTGCGCACGAGAGTGAAGTTGCCGCATTCGCCGCAGGCTTCGCCCTCATAGCCGCGCGCTTTCGCTTCGGCGCGCTTCTCCGCCGCCGCGGCTTTGGCGTGTGCGCGCGCTTCAGAGCGGTGCTCCAGTTCCTGCGCCGGCGAGAGTTTCGCCTCGGGCTCGGTCTTGAGCGCGGTGGTGCCGGCGACTTCGGCGCGCGGGCCGGAAGTGGCGAGGGCGGTGATGTTTGTCACCCCACCGCGTCCGCCTCCGGACCCTCCCGCTCCGGGGGAGGGTGAAGAAGTCTCGGCGCTGCCTGGCATCACTTTGAGCCGGTCGGTGCGCGAGCGCGTCAAGCCTTTCGACACATAACGCGTATCGGGCGCGGGCTTGCCTTCTTCGACGCCCTTGCCGAGCGCGTCGAATGAGCCTTCGGCCGGCTCGACATGGGCGAGATCGAAGCGCGACAGGTAACTCACCGCGAGCTCGCGGAACACGTAGTCCAGGATCGAGGTCGCGTATTTGATCGAGTCGTTGCCCTGCACCGGACCGGACGGCTCGAAGCGCGTGAAGGTGAACGCATCGACATATTCGTCGAGCGGCACGCCGTATTGCAGGCCGAGCGACACCGCGATGGCGAAGTTGTTCAGGAGCGAGCGGAGCGCCGCGCCCTCCTTGTGCATGTCGATGAAGATTTCGCCGAGCCGGCCGTCATCATATTCGCCGGTGCGCAGATACACTTTATGGCCGCCGACCACGGCTTTTTGGGTATAGCCCTTACGCCGATCGGGCATGCGCTCGCGCTCGCGCATCACCACGATGCGCTCGACCACTTTCTCGACGATCTTCTCGGCGAGGCCTGAGGCGCGCGCCGCCGCCGGCTTGTCGAGGAACGCTTCGATCACATCGTCTTCCTCGCTCTCGTCGGCGATCAATTGGCTCTGCAGCGGCTGCGAGAGCTTCGATCCGTCGCGATAGAGCGCATTGGCTTTCAGCCCGAGCTTCCACGACAGGATGTAAGCCGCCTTGCAATCCTCGACCGTCGCCTCGTTTGGCATATTGATGGTCTTGGAAATGGCGCCGGAGATGAACGGCTGTGCCGCCGCCAGCATGCGGATGTGACTGTCGACCGACAGGAAGCGCTTGCCGGTGCGGCCGCACGGATTGGCGCAGTCGAACACGGCGTAGTGCTCGGGTTTTAGATGCGGCGCGCCTTCGACCGTCATCGCGCCGCAGACATAGATGTTCGCCGCCTCGATCTCGCGCCTGGTGAAGCCGAGATGGGCCAGGAGGTCGAAATTCGGCGCGGCCAAGTCGGCCGGCGCGACGCCGAGTTCGCAAAGGAAATCAGCGCCGAGCGTCCATTTGTTGAAGACGAACTTGATGTCGAAAGCGGTCGGCAGCGCCTTTTCCACTATCGCGATCGCTTCGTCGGTGAAGCCCTTGGCCTTGAGCGTGTCGTGGTTGACCGCCGGTGCGTCGGCGAGCGTGCCGTGACCGACCGCATAGGCGACGATCTCGGCGATCTCGCTGTCGCCATAGCCGAGGACGCGCAGCGCTTCCGGCAC
>JBKPIZ010000207.1:0-8415 GCA_046730495.1 Pseudomonadota bacterium | reverse complement strand
CAATTGCACTGCGCTCGTTCTCGACATCGTCGCGCTGCCTTCGACGGATTCCGCGACGGTCGGCGCCGATATCATGCAATTGCCGCTGATCCCGGTGCCGATCGACGGCCAGACCGTGGACGGCTTCGTCCTTAAAGTGTTGATTTCGGACGGGCGCTACACACGCTTGTTCGGCGCGATGGATGAAGTCGAAGGCGGCGAGGTGGCGCTGAAATTTCCAAAACCCCAGGTCGCCGCGGCAGCGACCTATCACGCGGCATTCGTGCGCGAGGCTTGGGTCGGCGCGCGCGTCAACAGTCCATGGATCGGCCGGATCATCGAACTGCCGCCGGGGCGGCAGACCGGCCTGTACACCGTGATGCCGCTGTACCAGGGCGAACTGCTGTCGACACGGCTCGCTCGCCGGCCGCTGGTTGGGCTCGAAGAGGGGCGCAATATCGCCATCAAACTCGCGCGCGGTGTCGCGGCCCTGCACCGCGCCGGCATCATCCATCGCGACATCAAGCCGGACAATGTCATTCTCGAAAGTGAAGGTTCACTCAAGCTGATTGACCTTGGGGTAGTGCGCGTGCCGGGCCTGGAGGATTTCCCGCCGGAAGATATTCCCGGCACGATGGCCTACATGGCGCCGGAAATGTTCGCCGGTGAGCCGGGCAACGAGGCGACAGATATCTACGCGCTCGGTGTCACGATGTTTCGCGCGTTCACGGGCGAATTCCCTTATGGCAATCTGGACGCGGTGAGTCAGCCCCGCCGCAGCCGGCCGATCCCGCTCGCCGAGCTTCGCCCCGATTTGCCGGCCTGGTTGCAGGCTGCGCTAGGACGCGCGATCGCCCATGATCCAGCCGAGCGTTTTCGCGACGTGATGGAGTTCGCCCTCGAGATGGAGGCGGGACCGTCGCGCGCGCCAACCGCCGCGCGACGACCGCAAACGCTATACGAGCGTTCGCCGTTGCGATTTTGGCAGGGCGTCGCTGCATTGCTGGCGCTGGCGCTGCTCCTGTCGCTGTGGTGGCGCTGAGCACAGACCGCGGAGGGCAACATGAAGCGTATCGCAGCTCTGGCCTTCATATTCATAGCGCTCGCGACCGGGCCCGTTTTGGCGCAGGACTATCCAACGCGGCCGATCCGCATTCTCTCGCCTTATTCTCCGGGCGGAATTTCGGACATTGCCGCGCGCATTGTCGCCGGCAAGCTGACCGAAGCTTGGGAGCAGCAAGTCATTGTCGAGAACCGGCCTGGCGGCAATGGATTCATTGCGGTGACCGATGTCGCGCGGGCAACGCCGGACGGCTACACGTTGGTCATGGTGACCGCCGGCGACATCACCATCAACCCTTCGCTGTTTAAGAAGGTACCCTATGACGTCGACCGCGATCTCGCCCCGGTCTCCGCCGTCAGCGACGCACCGCTCGTGCTCGCAGCCAATGCCGAGACACCGTACAAGACGCTGGCCGATGTCATCGCCGCGGCGAAAGCAAAGCCCGGTATGCTCAATATGGGCACGCCGGGATACGGCAGCATCAATCATCTGATGTTGGAATCGATTTCGCTCAACACCGGGACCAAGTTCACACACGTGCCATACAAGGGTGGTGCGCCAGCGGTGCAGGCTTTGGTCGCCGGCGACATTCCCCTTGCCATTATCGCAAGCTCGACCGCGGCGCCGCATGTGGCGAGCGGCAAAATTCGTATCTTAGGGATAAGCACCGGCGAGCGTTCGCCGCTCAATCCCGAATGGCCGCCGCTGGCGCAGGAGGGCGCCGGCGATATTAATGTCTCCAACTGGACCGCCTTGATAGCGCCCAAAGCGACGCCGCAGCCGATCATCCAAAAATTGTCGGCCAAGGTGATTGAGATCCTCAACCTGCCGGACGTGAAGGCACGATTCGCCGCTGGCGGCGTTTCGACTATTCCTTCGACGCCAGACCAGCTGGCCGCGAGGATCAAGCGCGAACTCGCGACTTATCGGGTTGTTATCGAAAAAGCCAACGTGCATGTCGACTGAGCAATAGTCGCAGGATTCATGGTGGCATGTTCAAACGAATCCTGATTGCCAATCGCGGCGAGATCGCGTGCCGCATCATCAAAACCGCCCGGCGCATGGGCATAGCGACGGTCGCGGTCTATTCGGACGCAGATCGCGATGCGCTCCACGTCGAGATGGCTGATGAGGCGATCGCAATCGGGCCGCCGCCTGCCGCGCAGAGTTACCTGGATATTGAAAAGATCGTCGCCGCCTGCCGGCAGAGCGGCGCCGAGGCCGTGCATACCGGCTATGGATTCCTCTCCGAGCGGGCGGCATTCGCCGCGACGCTGGCCAAATCCGGCATCGTCTTTATCGGCCCGAACGCCAAGGCGATCGCGGCCATGGGCGACAAGATCGAGTCAAAGAAAGCGGCGGCGCGCGCCAAAGTCTCGACCGTTCCCGGTCACCTCGGCGTGATCGAAGACGACAAACAGGCCATCGCCATCGCCGAGCAGATTGGCTTTCCGGTGATGATCAAGGCGTCGGCCGGAGGCGGCGGCAAGGGCATGCGCATCGCGTTCAACAAAGCGGAGATTGCGGAGAATTTTGCCCGCGCGCGCTCCGAGGCGAAATCGAGTTTCGGCGACGATCGCGTCTTTCTGGAAAAATTCATCACCGATCCGCGACACGTCGAAATCCAGGTGCTCGGCGACAAGCACGGCAACGTGATCTTTCTCCGCGAACGCGAATGCTCGATCCAGCGCCGCAATCAGAAAGTCATCGAGGAGGCGCCGAGCCCGCTCCTGGACGATAAAACACGCAAGCAGATGGGCGATCAGGCTGTCGCACTGGCCAAAGCCGTAGGCTACGACTCAGCCGGCACGGTCGAATTCGTGGCCGGGCAGGATCGCAGCTTTTACTTTCTGGAGATGAACACGCGGCTGCAGGTCGAACATCCGGTGACCGAGCTTGTCACCGGTATCGACCTTGTCGAACAGATGATCCGTGTCGCCGCCGGCGAGCCGCTCCAACTCAAACAGGACGACATAAGATTGTCAGGCTGGGCGGTGGAGTCTCGGATTTATGCCGAGGATCCTTATCGCAATTTTGCGCCATCGATCGGCCGTCTGGTGCGCTACCGCCCGCCGCCCGAGGAGATTCGCGATGGCATTACGATACGCAACGACACCGGCGTAACTGAGGGCGGCGAGATTTCGCTCTACTACGACCCGATGATTGCCAAGCTCGTCACCCACGCCGCAACGCGGCTTGAGGCGGTCGATGCACAGGCGGAGGCGCTTGATGCCTTCACCATCGAGGGTATCCGCCACAATATCCCGTTTCTTGCCGCGGTCATGCAGCATCCGCGCTGGCGCGCCGGCAAGCTGAGCACGGCTTTCATCGCCGAGGAATATCCTCACGGCTTTGAACGCACGCCGCCGAGGGGTGGGGTTGCGCATGCCATCGCCGCGGTCGCGGCTGCGATCGATCATGTGCTCGGCGAGCGAAAACGGAAAATATCAGGACAGTTGAACAAGGCACTGACGCGCGAGCGGCACCGTGCGATTTGGCTCGGCCCGGATGAAATCCACGCCGACGTCGAGCGTCACGACAATGCGATCGTGGTCATTTTTGAGGATGGCGCCCGGCACAGCCTCGCGTCGGACTGGGTGCCTGGCATGCCGGTCTGGACCGGCACGATCGACGACCAGCGCATCGCCATGCATGTCCGCATGATCCCCAATGGCTTTGAGCTCGCCCACCGGGGCTTCGAAGTGAAAGCCTTCGTCTATACGGGACGCGAAGCCGCCTATGCCCGGCTGATGCCGCTGAAGAAACTTTCCGGCAGCGAAAAGGCGGTGCGCTGCCCGATGCCGGGTCTTGTGGTTTCGCTTGCGGTGAGCGAAGGCCAGGAGGTCAAGACTGGCGAAACATTGGCCGTTATCGAGGCCATGAAGATGGAAAACGTCCTGCGTGCCGAGCGTGACGGCGTGATTAAAAAAATTCGCGTAAAACAAGGTGACAGCGTTGCGGTCGATGCCGTGGTGATGGAGTTTGCGTAAGCTCAAGCCGTCAGCCAAGGTGGCGGGAACGGGAGCATGAACGCCTTAACCCTCATCTCACCGCAAGGCCGGCTGCGACCGCAGCCGTTCTTGGCAGCCATCGCCGCGGTTTATATCGCCGGCGCGCTGTCGCACTGGCTGACGGTGCCAGATGTGATCGCGCGCGTTGGATTGTGGGCCTTCGCCGCCGTGCAGGCGGCGCTCACCTGGCTATGGTTCGTTTTGCATGCCAAGCGTCTCCACGACGCCGGCCGCGGCGAGGGCTTGGCGATTGCGGTTGCGTTGCTTTATGTGCTTTCGCTGGTTCTGCTGTTGCTTCTGGCGACGAATTTTTTTGCCGGTTCGGAACCCGGCTCATTGGGCAATGCCAGCGCGACCAGCGCACTCGAACTCGTCTTATTGCTTTACATCGTGATGACCCTCACGGGTCCGCTGCAATATGACCTGACCTGGATCGTGGTTGTCATTCTGACCCTGTTTGCTTTTGTGCCGGTGCTTGTCGCTTTATTCTTCACGTTGTGGACCGCGACGCGGACAAGCGCGGCGCAGCCGTGAAAGGACCGCGTTAAGATCAGTCGCAATGCTGCACTTCGCCTATGGCTCGAACATGCATCGCGCGGTGATGCGTAAGCATGCGCCGGAGGCTGTCGCGCTTGGCATTGCCCGCCTTAAAGACTACCGCTTCATCATCACCACCGATGGCTATGCTTCGGTTGCGCCGCAGCCCGGCGGCTGCGTGCACGGGCTTCTGTGGCGGCTCACAGCGCGCGATCGCATCACCCTTGACCGGTGGGAGAATATCGCGGCCGGACTTTGTCAGGCGGAAATGCTGCCGGTCATTGCTGCGGGCAACCGGCGGCGCGCTCTCATCTATGTCGCGCGGGCGCGTCCGTGCGGTGTACCGCGGCCGGGCTACATGGAAATCGTGATGGCGGCCGCGCGCGAATGGGGTTTGCCGGCGGACTATGTAACTTCCCTGCAGCGCTGGCTGCCCAACCAGCCGTTGGCCGCCGGCCATCGCAGCCTTGGAGAATTCGCGTGACGGTCCACCGGCATGTTGTCATTCGCGGCCGCGTGCAAGGCATCGGCTATCGAGCGTGGACGGAGGTGACCGCTCTCAAGCGCGGCCTTGAAGGCTGGGTGCGCAATCGCCGTGACGGTTCGGTTGAGGCGGTGTTTGGTGGACTGGAGGGTGACGTTGCCGCAATGATCGCGGAATGCCGGCGCGGCCCGCCAGGAGCCTGGGTCGACGCCATCGATCAGCGCGAGGCGACGGGCGATGAAATCGCGTTACGCCGCGGCGACGAATTGTTCTCGGTGCTGCGCAGCGTTTGATCCTCCGCGGCTCCGCCGAACAACGGCGTGAACTCTTCGCGGAGTGCCGTGTCCACGTCGGAAAGTGAAGCCGAACAGCCGAGCTCCGCGAGCGAGGTGACACCATAGCGGGCGTCGGACACACCGCACGGCACGATGCCCGCAAAGTGCGACAGATCGGGCGCGACATTGAGCGCAAAACCGTGCAGCGTCACCCAGCGCTGTACGCGAACGCCGATCGCAGCAATTTTATCCTCAAAACCTGACCCTTTGTCGGGGCGGCGCACCCAGACGCCGACCCGATCGCTACGCCGTTCGCCGCATATGTTGAAACGGGCGAGCGCGCGAATGAGCCATTCTTCCAGCGTGGCAACAAAGCGGCGCACATCGGGCGCGCGCCGCTTGAGATCGAACATCACATAGCCGACGCGTTGGCCTGGGCCGTGATAGGTGAATTGACCGCCGCGCCCGACGTTGTGCACCGGAAAACGCGCCTCGATCAGTTCCCCGGGCTGCGCCAAGGTGCCGGCGGTGTAGAGGGGAGGGTGCTCCAACAACCAAACCAACTCCGTCGCCTCGCCCCGCGCAATGGCCGCCGTTCGCGCGGTCATGATCGCGAGCGCATGGTCATAGGCGATTGAGCCGTCGCTGACGCGCCACGCGACGGGCGGGGATCGGCCCGAGGGTAAAAGGCCAATGGTCACGTCGGAGCGGGGTTTTGCCGTTTCGTCCATGGGTGAAGAATACTGCAGATCGCACCGATAAAGCGATTGCTTGGTGCGATCGGGTTAACATTGAGCAGGAGCCTCATGAAAGTCGGGCTTGGCAAGATGTAGCCAAGGCCCAGTCCCGGCCGACGCCGCGGCCTTGTCCGGCGGCGGCCTAGCTGTTACATCCGCGGCTGCGTCCGGCGGCTGTCGGGCGCTGCACCCCACACGCGGTCGTGGCGGAATTGGTAGACGCACTAGCTTGAGGTGCTAGCGGGGCAACCCGTGGAGGTTCGAGTCCTCTCGACCGCACCAGCGGCCGCAGAACCTCTGGCGGCTCAACAAGTTACTGGAACAACAGAGCATCTGGCCAGCCCGAAGTACAAAAGGGCGGTACAAATGCTGTTTCGCATGATCACTCCTCGCATCTCCAAGTCTCGCTCCATCGTCACCCGCAAGGTCATCCCCAAGGATGTGCGCGCCGAGTACCAGCGTCTGTACGGCCAACGATGGGAAGCGAAGCTGACGCTGCCTGCCGGAACGAAGCCGCAGGAAGCCAAGGTCCGCATCGGCGAGTTTACCGCGACGGTCGAAACGCAGATCGCCGCGATCCGCGCCGCACAACGCGGAGAGGGACAGTCGCTGACACAGCGTCAGGCGCTGGCGCTCGCGGGCGAATGGTACAGCTGGTACGTGGCGCGACACGAGGAGAACCCCGGTCCCGTCGAGCATTGGCGGTCGCTATGGGATGCGTTGATTTTCCATCTGGAGGAGCACGCACCCGATTGGGTCATCGAGGACGGCTGGCGCGACCTGGAGTGGACGCGGGAGCCGGACGTTCGCGCCGGTGTGCGACCGCTGATCGCCGACGAGTGCAAGACGGCGCAGTTCCTCGCGTCAAAGGTTGTAGTCCTCAACAGCGAGGCGCAGGCCGCATTCCTTGATTGCGTGCTGGACGAGTTAATCGCGGCGATCCTGCTGCTCGAGCGCCGCGCCAACAAGGACTACAGCCCCGACACGCGCCCGTCGGAGTTTCCGAAGTTCGATGGACGCAAGATTTCGCGACCGACCGGCAAGACCAGCCCGTGGCAGCTGTTCGAGGCGTGGGTGAAGGCAAGGCAGCCAGCGGCATCCGGGGTCAACAGGTGGCGGGTTGTGTTCCTTGATCTCGAGCAGCGCTTCGAGAGCGCAGACGAAATCACCGAGGACGAAGCATGGGATTGGTCGCGTCAGCTTGTTACGACCAAAAGAGGCGCACGAACGGTGAACGATGTGTGGCTCACTGCGGCCCGAACCATCTTTGCATGGGCGCGAGAAGAGCGACTGATCACGTCCACTCCTTTCGATCGCGTGAGGGTGACGGAGCCGAAGCGCGTCAAGCAGCGCGAAACGGACGCGTTCATGCCAGAGGAATGGAGAACGATCCTGAGAGCGGCGTCCGGCATAGGGACGCCGAGGACGACATTCCAAAGTGCACAACGCTGGGTGCCGTGGCTGTGCGCCTATTCCGGTGCCCGTCCCGGGGAAATCACGCAGCTGCGCGGGGTGGACATTCAGAAGCGTGATCACATCAACGTAATGGTGCTCACGCCTGACGCGGGCACGATCAAGACCGGCAAGGCAAGAACAGTCCCGATTCACCTCGCGAGGGAAGGGGCCGTTGTTCTACGAACCGGCGGAGCCGCAAGGCTCATCCGATCCGACGAACCCGAGGCGGCCCCGGTCGGTGTCGGTCCGGCAGCGGCTTGGCGATTGGGTGAGAAAGCTCGGGGTCGCCGACAGGGAGCTAAAGCCAAACCACGCTTGGCGTCACACCTTCAAGCAGATCGCCGACAGGGTGGGGATAAGCGAACGAATGTCGGACTACATCACCGGGCACGCGCACAGGTCCATCGGTGCGAAGTATGGTGCGCCCACGGTCGAGCACATGGCGGCGGCGCTGGAGAGGTTTCCACGATACGAGATTGCGTAAAGAAGCGAGGCTGGCCATTCAACTCCGATGCCACCAACAAGGACACTTTTGCCGAACGCCTCGAACGCGCCATCGCTCGCAGCAACGGCGCTCGGCCCGCCCAAGCTGATCGAGGCCCGCGCGGCGCCGACAGACTAATCAATCGTTTCTGCTGGCGTTCTGTTTCCTTCCGCGCCTTGCGAAGCTCATCTTTCTTTTGATCCTCGTCGCGAGTGCCGACCCAGCGCAGATAAACAATAAGGAAGATAAAGCTCAGCACCCCCCAAGCACCCCGAGCAATCCATTCTTCGGTACTTTGAGTTCCAGCGGAACTTTATTACTCTGCAGTGCGTGCGGCGGCGTGGTGAATGAGATTGTGTCGGGGAACGAACTTATTCGTCCTTTGGTTAG
>JBKPIZ010000206.1:0-23510 GCA_046730495.1 Pseudomonadota bacterium | reverse complement strand
CGCAGGTCGCGGCGACGGTGATCGGCCGTCCGCGCATCGATCCTGAATTGTCCAGGAGCAGGGTAACGACGGTGTCCCTGAAATCGGTGTCCTTCTCCCGCTTGAACGATAGCGGATGAAGCGGATCGACGATCACGCGCGGCAACCGCGCCGGATCGAGCAAGCCCTCCTCCAGGTCGAACTCCCAGGCGCGATTCTGCTGCGCCAAGAGCAGCCGCTGCAAGCGATTGGCGAGGCGTGCGACCACGCCCTGCAGATGCGAAAGCTGCTTGTCGAGATAGCCGCGCAGGCGATCGAGCTCTTCAGGCTCGCACAATTCTTCGGCGCCGACCGTTTCGTCGAACCGCGCCGTGAACGGCCGATAATCCGGCCCGCGCGGCTCATTGCGTGGGTGACGCGGACGCCATGGTTCGGCGGCACTCTCCGAATCGGCCATTTCCGCCTCGTCGGCCGTCTCAGCGGCCGGTGCGTCGACCGCTTCCGAAGCGCTGTCGGGTAATTCGTCGGCTGATGCTTCAGCCTCGGCCGCCAATTGTTCGCTTTCGGCAGAATCCGACGCCTCACCGTCCTGCCCGGTCTCATCCTGCTGATTACGGTCCTCGCCCTCTTCGCCTTCCTCTTCATCGGAATCGCTCGAGCGATCCTCGCCCATATCGAGGCAGTCGAGCAGATCGTGCACGACATCGCCAAAGCGGCGTTGATCGTTGAGGACGCGTTCGAGCCGATCGAGATCGCGGCCGGCGCGCTCCTCGATCAGTGGCCGCCACAACTCGACGAGCTTGCGCGCGGTTGCCGGCGGCGTCTGCCCGGTGAGACGCTCGCGCACCATCATCGCCAGTGCGTCTTCAATCGGCGCGTCGACACGATCAGTGATTTCGTCAAATTTGCCGCGATGGAAGCGGTCGTCGAGCATGGCGGTTAGATTTTTCGCAACGCCGCCCATGCGGCGCGCGCCAATCGCCTCGACCCGGGCCTGTTCGATAGCTTCGAATACGGCGCGCGCTTGTTGGCCGCCCGGCGCCAACTTTCGATGGACGGCCGGATCATGGCAGGCGAGCCGCAGCGCGATCGAGTCGGCATGCCCGCGAACGATTGCAGCCTCGCGTTCGTTGAGCCGCCGCGGCGGCTCCGGCAGGCGCGCCTTGCCGCCGACAAGCCCGGGCCGCTCCGAGGCGAAGTTAACTTCGAGATCGTTCTTGGCGGCAATCGCTTTGAGGCAAATTCCGACGGCGCGCTTAAACGGCTCGGTCGGAGCTTCTTTCGCTGCGCCCTTCGGTTTGATGTTGGAGGACATTTGTCAGCAGTCATTCCGGGGCGCCGCGAAACGGCGAACCCGCAATCCATATTCACGATAGTCGCAAGTTGGCCTCATAACCGGGATTGTGGGTCCCCGCCTTCGCGGGGACGACCGGCTAGGACAGTGCGACATTGACCGCGCTCTCCGGCAGTTCCTGGCCAAAGCAACGCTGATAGATCTCGGCCACCAGCGGCCGTTCCAATTCGTCGCATTTGTTGACGAAGGTTAGCCGGAATGCAAAGCCGATATCGTTGAAGATTTCCGCGTTCTCGGCCCAGATGATGACCGTACGCGGACTCATCACCGTCGAAATGTCGCCGTTCATGAAGGCGTTGCGCGTGAGATCGGCGACGCGCACCATTTTCGAGACGATGTCGCGGCCTTCCGCCGTGCGATAGTGCTTGGCTTTGGCCAGCACGATTTCGACTTCGTTGTCGTGCGGCAGATAATTGAGCGTGGTGACGATCGACCAGCGGTCCATCTGGCCTTGGTTGATCTGCTGCGTGCCGTGATAGAGCCCGGATGTATCGCCGAGCCCGACCGTATTGGCCGTTGCAAACAGCCGAAATGCTGGGTGCGGCTTGATCACCTTGTTCTGGTCAAGAAGCGTCAACCGGCCCGAGGATTCCAGCACGCGCTGAATCACGAACATGACGTCGGGCCGGCCGGCGTCATATTCATCGAAGCACAATGCCACATTGTTCTGCAGCGCCCAGGGCAGAATGCCGTCGCGGAATTCGGTGACCTGCATACCCTCGCGAATGACGATCGCATCCTTGCCGATCAGATCGACGCGGCTGATATGGCTGTCGAGATTGACCCGCACGCAGGGCCAATTCAGTCGCGCCGCGACCTGTTCGATATGAGTTGACTTGCCGGTGCCGTGATAACCCGTGACGATCACGCGGCGGTTGCGGGCGAACCCGGCCAGGATGGCGAGCGTCGTCGGGCGATCGAAGCGGTAGTCCGGATCGAGTTCCGGCACATGTTCGTCCGGTTCGGAATAAGCCGGGATTTCCAAATCGCTGTCGATTCCGAACACCTGTCGGACCGACACTTTCATGTCAGGCAGGCTGGATTCCGTAGTCGTATCAGTTGCGAGAGCCATTGCTCCTCCGTAACGTCGGCTCGGGAGCGAGAAACCAAATTCCAGGCGCGAATCGGGTATCGGCAACCGGCTGCAAATCTAGGTCTAGCAGAAAGTTCCAAGGTGGCGGAAGCCACCCAAAATCAGCACAAACAATCAGCAGAAACCGGCCGATTTCAGGTAGTTATAGGCTTGAATAATCTCCCGCAGCCGGGCTTCGGAACCCCTGTCGCCACCATTGGCGTCGGGGTGATGCCGTTTGACCAAGGCCTTGAACTTAGACTTGATATCGGCGCGTTTTGCACCCGCTTCAAGGCCGAGAACATCGAGCGCGCGGCGCTGTGCATTGAAAATCTTGCGTCCCTCCGGCGCGGTGTGCGCATGACCAGCGCGCCTTGCACCCCATTCGCCGAGCAAAGAAAACGGATCGTCGGCCGCCCAGTCGGCATCGCGAAAGCCCCTTGCCGCGCTGCGGGTGCGTTTGCCGCCGATCGAACCCATTTTCCAGGTCGGCCGATGCCCGGTCAGCGCCTCCTTCTGGTATTGCGCAATGGCATCTTCGCTCATGCCGGCGAAGAAATTGTATGAATTATTATATTCACGCACATGTTCGAGGCAGAACTGCCAATATTCGCTGGCACGCAGCCGCCCCTTCGGCGCGCGGTGCGTTGCCGACGCAGTGCAACCGGGCCATTGGCAACGGGGAAGTTCCGCAGCATGGCGGCGGTCGTGCTCCGGCTTGACCCTAATCCGGTCGAACAGCGGCGAATGAGATCGCATCATGAGATTATGCGTGCCTGTTGTGGCGACGTTCAAGACTTGACAGCGGGCAAATCGGCACGTCGCGCCATTACTCCTAACGCTTTATTGTCGCCAAGGCGTGCTTGGCCGGATCGGACCTGAAATGGGAATGCAGGACATCATAACGACTAAGCTTATTGCGGCTTTCGCGCCGGAGAGCCTGCACGTCGCAGACGAATCCCACTTGCACGAGGGCCACGCCGGGCATCGGCCGGGCGGCGAGACGCACTTCCGCCTCTATATTGTAGCGCAAGCATTCCGCGGAAAGACCCGGCTTGAACGCCATCGCATGATCAACGCGGCACTCGCCAACGAGCTTAAGAGCCGCGTTCACGCCCTTGCCATTCATGCGGCGGCGCCTGGAGAAAACGGCTGATCTAGCCCCCAGCGACCATCGTTTGTGACACCATTTCCGGCTCTTTAAGCAGTGCGACGAGATCGAGCGGCGCGGTGAACATTGCCAGCTCGCCGTCCGCATCGCGTGGCCACTGCTCGCGCGGCCGATCCCAATAAAGCTCGACGCCGTTGTCATCAGGATCGCGCAGGTAAAGTGCTTCGCTCACGCCGTGATCGGAAGCGCCTTCGAGCGGAATGTTAGCCGCGATCAGACGCCGCAACGCGTCGGCGAGTTCTGCCCGCGTCGGATAGAGCACAGCCAAATGATAGAGCCCGGTGGTGCCGGCAGCCGGCGGACTGCCGCCAAGGCTTTCCCAGGTATTGAGGCCGATGTGATGGTGATAGCCGCCAGCGGAAATAAATGCCGCCTGCGGCCCCCGGCGCTGCATCAATTGGAAGCCGAGCACGCCGCAATAAAAATCCAGCGCGCGATCAATATCGGCAACCTTGAGGTGGACATGGCCGATGCGAACGCCGGGGTCGATGGCAGGTGGAGGCATTCAGCTCGCCTTTGCCGTTGGTCTGCGGGTAAGCGGGGCCACGCGCAATGCCGTGATGCGGTTTCTCGTTCTGCGCAGCACCTGAAAACGAAAGCCGTGGAAGGTGAAGCTTTGTCCCGGCTCCGGGATCGAGCGCGCTTCGTGAATGACAATGCCTGCGATCGTGGTCGCTTCGTCGTCAGGAATATTCCAATCCATGGCGCGGTTGAGATCGCGAATTGGCACGCCGCCGTCGACATTAACCGAGCCGTCCGGAAGCGGCCGCACGCCGGGCACCGCAATATCGTGCTCGTCGCTGATGTCGCCGACAATCTCTTCAATGATATCTTCGAGTGTCACCAGACCTTCGAGCTCGCCGTATTCGTCGACGACCAGCGCAAAAGGCGTCTTGCGGTGCCGAAACGCCTTAAGCTGCTCGGCGACCGGAGTGGTATCGGGCACAAACCACGGCGGCTTCGCCAGGCTCGGAATGTCAATCTTAGCAGCATCGCCGCAGGCGGCATGCAGTGCGCGCCACAACTCCTTGGCGTTGAGCACGCCGATGACGTTCTCGGGCGAATTGCGCCACAGCGGGATGCGCGTAACGCCGGCTGCCAGCACAGCGTCGATGAGTTCGCGCCGCGGCTCGTCGGCATCGAGCATCACCATTTTGGTGCGATGGATCATCACATCCGAAACTGTGAGCTCGCGCAGATCGAGCAAGCCGCCCATCATGTCGCGGTCGAGCTTTTCCACCACGCCGGCGCGATGCATCAAATCGACGGCGCCGCGCAATTCTTCGCTGGGCGATAAAATCGATTGAATCCTGCCGACTGGCATGCCGAGGCCGCGCAAGATCCACCGCACCAGCCACTCGACCACGCGCAGGAAAGGAGAAAACAAGCGCACTGTCCGCGCCACCGGGCTCGCCACCGCCAAAGCCATGCGGTCCGGGGCGTTGAATGCCGCTGTCTTCGGCAAAACCTCAGCGAGAATGAAAATCACCAACGTCATCGCGAAGGTCGCGTATATGACGCCGGCTTCGCCGAAATAAGCGAGCAACACGCCGGTCGCCAAAGTCGAAGCGGCAATATTGGTGAAATTGTTGGCAAACAGGATTGCACCGAGGAGCCGCTCGCGGGTCGCCATCAGCCGGTTGACGATGCCGGCATCGCGATTGCCGTGCTTTTCCAGACGCATCATCGCGGCGCGCGAGGACGCGGCGAGCGCGGTCTCGCTCGCGGAAAAGAATGCCGAGATCAAAAGGCACAGCACGACCGCCAATACGGTCAGCCAATCGAGAACGCTCATCGCCTGGCAAGCTTCTCGTTCAAAAACGTCCGAACCTCGCGCTCTTCAACTCCGCTTTCGATCACCGCCGAGCCAATCGCGCGCACCAGGATAAATGTAAGCATTCCGCGCTTCACTTTCTTGTCCTGGGCAATCAATTCCATAATCCGGTCAAGACTTGGCAGCCGTCCCGGAATATCGGACGGGCTGACCGGCAGGCTCACTTCGGCGAAGTGGCGCTTCACGCGGACGGCTTCGGCCGCGGGCACAAGGCCGCGGCGAGCGGAGAATTCGAAGGCGAGCACCATGCCTATGGCAATCGCTTCGCCGTGCAGCAGCCGATCGGAAAAGCCGCAGGCCGCTTCCAGGGCATGGCCGAAGGTATGACCGAGATTAAGGAGCGCGCGCTCACCGGTCTCGCGCTCGTCACGGCCGACAATCGCCGCCTTGGCGCGGCAGGCGACCGCCACAGCGTGTTCGCGCGCGGAGTTGCGCGACGAGCTAGCGGCAAAGATGTCGCGCCAATGCGCTTCCAGCCAGGTAAAGAATGCGGCGTCGCCAAGAAGGCCGTATTTCACGAGTTCGGCATAGCCGGCGCGAAATTCGCGCTCGGGCAGCGTATCAAGGAGCGCGGTATCGGCGACAACCAGGATCGGCTGGTGAAATGCCCCAATCAGATTTTTTCCCTGCCTTGAATCAATGGCGGTCTTGCCGCCAACCGAAGAATCGACCTGAGCCAAAAGCGTCGTCGGCACCTGCACGTAATCGAGCCCGCGCCGCACCACCGCGGCGGCGAAACCGGCGAGATCGCCGATCACCCCGCCGCCGAGCGCAACGACCAGATCGCCGCGCTCGATCTGGGCATCGAGAATGGCCTCACAGACCTGTTCGAACCCGCGATAGCTTTTCGAAGACTCGCCCGGCGAAACGATCAGGTGGCCGCTCGCTATGCCGGCCTGCTTGAGCCCCGCTTGGGCGGCCGCCATAGCATGGGCGGCGACATTTTCGTCGCTGACGATAAAAACTTTGGCGCCGGGGCGCAGCGCGGCGATCCGCGTTCCGAGCGTCGCGATGACGCCGCGCCCGATCACGATCTCATAGCTGCGCGAGCCGAGCGCGACCGGCACGACGACGGCATCGTCACGAACGAGTGCGGTCACGACTGACTCCGCTGCGTCGCGTCAAGAAAGGCGGCGAGCCGCTCGACGATTTCGGCGACCACCGCATCGTGCGGCACATCGCGCGACTGCACCGTAAGATCGGCTTTCGCATAAATCGGTTCGCGCGTTGCCAATAGCTCCCGCAATGTGGCGGCAGGATCGGCGGTTTGCAGCAGCGGTCGCTCCGCTTTGCGCTTGCTGATCCGCCGCATCAAAAGTTCGAATTCGGCCGAAAGCCAGATCGAAACGCCCCGCTCCTGGATTAGCGCGCGGGTCTCCGGGTTCATCACCGCTCCGCCGCCGGTCGCCAGAACCTGCGGGCCGCCGTTGAGCAATCGGGCGATCACGCGCGCTTCACCGCTGCGGAAGGCCGCCTCGCCATGCCGGGCAAATATATCGGCGATACTCATGCCGGCGGCTTTTTCGATCTCGGTGTCGGCGTCGACGAAGGGGATGCCGAGACGCGCTCCGAGCCGGCGGCCAATCGACGATTTGCCCACACCCATCATCCCGATCAGCACGATCGAGCGGTCACCGAGCCGCGACAGGACGGCCGGTGCCGGACCGTTGCCGGTTTCTTTTTGTGTAGCAATATCCGTCATTTAACTGCACCAACCCTTGGCCAATATATGCCGATAGCGGCGCCGCCATCGTAGCAAGACCATCGTAGCCGGTCCCGGCAGTCCGCACCAACCGGATGAGGGCGCGCCGGCCGGGCTTTTGGCCCGCCGCTTTCACGTGGCGCCGGGATCGGAACTCACGAATGCAGAACCGCACGAGCACTAATTATTTGGTACTTTCGCCCCAGGTTTGATTCTGAAGTTCGCGGGCAAGGTTTACCGCGCATGCTTGCGGGCTTCACGATGGAAACGGCGGACGATGCCCAGCCTGCTGCGGCTTTTGACGATCGTTGTTCTGTTGTGCGCCGCTGTCTATGGCGGTCTCTATGCGCTTGCTCATTTCGTGCAACCGAAGTCGCGCGAAATTTCCGTTTCAATTCCGCCGGACAAATTTTTCAAGGAACACTGAGAGGGTCATGGCCGGGGCATCGGCGCACGCGGCGCGCAATTCCGACGAGCGGCTGGTTCGGCTGTATCTCGACATGCTGGCGGCTGAGCGCGGCGCCGGCGCCAACACGCTCTCCGCCTATCGGCGCGACCTCGAAGACCTTTCATCCTATCTGCGCGGGTTGCGGCGCACTATCGCTTCGGCCCGGACGGCCGATTTGCGAGCCTATCTGGAAGAGCTTTCGCGGCGCGGGCTCAAGGCCACCACGGCAGCCAGACGGCTCTCGGCGATGCGGCAGCTCTACCGGTTTCTTTACACCGAGACACACCGCAGCGACGATCCCGCCGCCGTCCTCGAAGGTCCGAAGCGTCAGCGCGCGCTGCCCAAGATACTCAGCGTGGCGGAGGTCGATCGGCTGTTGCAGGCGGCAGGGCAATGCGATGCCGCAGCGCCGCTGCAAGCACGGTTGCGCGCGGCGCGCCTGGCCTGCCTCCTTGAGATTTTGTATGCGACCGGGCTACGCGTATCGGAACTCGTGGCGCTGCCGATCGCGGCAGCGCGGCGCGACGCACGTGTCATTGTGGTCCGCGGCAAAGGCAACAAGGAACGTCTGGTGCCGCTTAACGACACCGCGCGCCGCGCGATTGCCGACTATCTCGCCCTCCGCGACCTGTCAGGCGCCGCCCGGTCGCAATGGCTGTTTCCATCGTTTGGAGATAGCGGGCATTTGACGCGACAGCATCTGGCGCGCGAATTGAAGAGTGTCGCACGCGCGGCGGGCCTTCGTGCCGATCAGGTCAGTCCCCACGTGCTCCGCCACGCTTTCGCCAGCCACCTCTTGCACAATGGCGCCGATCTGCGCGTGGTGCAGACCCTTCTGGGACACGCGGATATTTCAACGACGCAGATCTATACCCATGTGCTGCAAGAGCGCTTGAAGAGCCTGGTCCGCGACCTGCATCCTCTGGCGCGTGAATAATATGTCTGGCCTCGCCAGTTCCGGTGATGCATTAGCTTTACCAATGCGCAGCTATCTCGATTTTGAAAAGCCGGTCGCCGAACTGGAGGCGAAGATTGAGGAATTGCGCGCGCTGCAAGCGGGCGGCGATTCGATTGCCATCGGCGAGGAAATCAGCCGCATCGAAGGCAAGGCGGCGATCGCGCTAAAAGAGCTCTATAGCGGGCTGACACCGTGGCAGAAGACGCAGGTCGCACGGCATCCGCAACGGCCGCATTGCCTCGATTACGTATCCAGCCTGATTACCGACTTCGTGCCGCTCGCCGGCGACCGCAAGCACGGCGAGGACGCAGCGATCGTCGGCGGCTTCGGCCGTTTTCGCGGCGAAAGCATCTGCGTAATCGGTCACGAAAAAGGCGCCGATACCGACACGCGGCTGAAACACAATTTCGGCATGGCGCGCCCGGAGGGCTATCGCAAAGCGGCGCGACTGATGACCATGGCGGATCATTTCGACATCCCTGTGCTCGCGCTGGTCGATACCGCGGGTGCCTATCCCGGAATTGGCGCCGAAGAACGCGGCCAAGCCGAAGCGATCGCGCGCTCGACCGAAGCATGCCTCGATATCGGCGTGGCTAACGTGGCGATGATCATCGGCGAAGGAGGATCGGGTGGAGCGATCGCGATCGCCACCGCAAACCGGGTGCTGATGCTCGAGCACGCCATTTACAGCGTGATTTCTCCCGAGGGAGCCGCATCGATCCTGTGGCACGACACCACCAAAGCGGAGGACGCCGCATCGAGCATGAAAATCACCGCCCAGGATCTGGTTCGGTTAGGGATCATCGACACGATTGTGCCGGAACCAACGGGCGGCGCCCATCGCGATCCCGGCGCGACCATCGCCGCCGCCGGCGAAGCAATAGCCGAAGCGCTGGGCGAGTTGCGCGGCCTCGATCGCGCAACGATCGTGCGGCTGCGGCGGGAGAAATTCGTCGCGCTCGGGCGAACCCTCGGATGAATGTGACGGGACGAGCGCTAGGCGGCGGACGCGCAATTGCCACAATGTTGCCGCGATTCCTCCACCCAACCGCATTGTGGTTGCTAACATCTTGGATTTAGCGGGCAAATTCGCCGAGAATTTACCAATCATTTAGCCGCCGGGTGTTCAACCAAGGGGCCCACAGCGGCTGCCTTGCGAAAGCCGCCTCTTGCGGATAACGATTACGCAGATGATGGCGCGGGGGATGGTCCATCTGTCGGGGAATTTCGCTTTGATCCGCAGCTGTTTCGGCCGCGCGCTTGAGCGCAGCGGCATGAGCTTACGCGTGGTCGCGACATCGGCGGCGCTCGCCTGCGCCTTTGCGCTCGCTGGTTGCTATGGCGACGAAGGTTATCAGTTGCCGGCGAGGGCGATGAAGGAACTATCGCCCGAAATGCTGGCGCTGTTGCAACAGAGAAATATGCCGAAGGAGTCGCCGATCCTTGTCCGCGTGTTCAAGGAGGAATCGGAACTCGAGGTCTGGAAACAGGACACCACCGGGCTCTATCAGCGGCTGAAAGTTTATCCAATCTGCCGCTGGTCGGGAGAACTGGGCCCCAAGAAAGTCGAAGGTGACCGGCAGGCGCCGGAAGGCTTCTATTCGATCACGCCCGGATTGATGAACCCGAACTCGAATTACTACCTCGCCATCAACATGGGCTTCCCCAACGCCTATGACAAAGCGAACGGTTACAGCGGCGGATTTTTGATGATTCACGGCGATTGCTCGTCGCGCGGCTGTTACGCCATGACAGATGAGCAGATCGGCGAAATCTACTCGCTGGCGCGCGAGTCGTTCCTGGGCGGTCAGAAACAATTTCAGATTCAGGCCTATCCGTTCCGCATGACGCCGGCCAACTTGGCTAGGCACCGCACCAACCCGAACATGGCGTTCTGGAAGATGCTCAAGGAGGGCAACGACCATTTCGAAGTGACGCATATGGAGCCCAAGGTCGACGTCTGCGACCGCCATTACGTTTTCGACGCACAGCAGCCGGCGAATTCGACCAAGCCGCTTGCGTTCAGCCCGAGCGGTCGGTGCCCCACCTACGAAGTCGCCGACGAGGTTGCCGGCCCGGCGCTGGAGAAGCAACGCAACGACGAATATCAGATCGCGCAATTGACCAGGCTCAATGCGCCGGTGGCGCCGATCGTCATGGGCACCGACGGCGGCATGAACCGTGTCTTCGTCGCCAAACTGCAGGAAACCCAGCCGGTCTATGACAATGACGGCCACATCCATGCGCCGCCGGTCCATCCCGGCATGCCGCAACCCACGATCAGCGGCCCGCGCGAGGACCCGGAAGCCAGCATGAAGACCGCATCGGTCCAGAAAACGGGCCTGTTTGGCGGCCTGTTTGACAGGACCACGACGCAAAGCACGAGCCAGAGCACGAGCCAAGTCGCCGCCGCCAATACTAGCTCCAATAGCGAGGGCTTCTTTGCACGGCTGTTCAAGCCTAAGACCGAGGCCGCTCCGCAACCAGCACCACAAGCAACGGCGCTTGCGAGCGCAAAGCCGGCGCCAGCGCCACGCAAAGTCGAGACAGCGAAAGTCGAACCGTCAAAATCCGAGCCGCAAAAAGCTGAACCGCAAAAGACGGAGGCGCCGGCCGCGGCAGCGCCGCGGGCGCAAGCGCCGCAGGTCGCCAGTGCGGCGCCGACGGCGGGCCTGATCAAGGGCGCGCAACCGCTTGTTCCGGCGGGCTCGTTCGACAGCCGGTGGGCTGGGCTCCAGTAATCAGTAACCAGAGGTCAGTAATCGGTAGTCAGGCCGTCTGCCTGTTTCCGAACGCTCTGATTACCGATTTCTGATTTCTGATTCCCGTTAAACGTATCGCCCGTGGCAGTGCTTGTATTTCTTGCCTGAGCCACACGGACAGGGCTCGTTGCGGCCGACTTTGCCCCAACTCTGTGGATCTTGAGGATTGCGGGCCGGTCCTTGCGGCCGCAGCACCGGCGAGCGCGCTGGCACGGTGCCCGCCAGGGCTCCGCCAACCACGGGCGCGTTGGCCGGTCCTATGCCGTGGCGCGCCAAAGTCTCGGCGCCGGCGAGTGCCAGGGCCATCTCGTCTTCGCCGGTGGTGGGATCGATCTTGTGCGCTTCCATCGCCGGCAGCGCTGCCGGCTGCTGCGGCGGCGCCGCCTGGATTTCGACGCGCATGAGCTGCGCGGTCACGGCTTCGCGCAAATTCTGGCTCATGTTTTCGAATAGGCTAAACGCTTCCGCTTTGTATTCGTTGAGCGGATCACGCTGGCCATAGCCGCGGAATCCGATCACCTGGCGTAAGTGATCCAGCATGACAAGGTGCTCGCGCCAGAGATGATCCAGGGTCTGCAGCAGGATCGACTTCTCGATATAGCGGATCACATCAGGGCCCCACTGCGCCACTTTGGCCGCCATGTGCTCATCGGCACGGCGCTCCACGCGCGTGAAAATCTCCTCGTCCGCAATACCTTCTTCCTTGGCCCATTCGTCCGCCGGCAGATCGAGCCCGAGCACGCGCTTGAGCTCCTCGCGAAGCCCGGCCGTGTCCCATTGCTCCGGATAGGCGTTTTCCGGCACGTGCTTAGCCACCAGATCGTCGATCACCGTGTGGCGCATGTCGCCGACGACTTCGCCGACGGCCTGGTCCTCCATCCATTCGACCCGCTGATCGAAAATGACCTTGCGCTGATCATTCATCACGTTGTCGAACTTGAGGATGTTCTTGCGAATGTCGAAATTGCGCGCCTCGACTTTCTGTTGCGCCTTTTCCAGCGCCTTATTGATCCAGGGGTGGATGATCGCTTCATTCTCCTTCAGACCGAGCCGCTGCAGCATGCCGTCGAGCTTGTCGGTGCCGAAAATGCGCATCAGGTCATCTTCGAGCGACAGAAAGAATTTGGAGTGGCCGGGGTCGCCTTGACGCCCGGAACGGCCGCGCAATTGATTGTCGATGCGGCGGCTTTCGTGGCGTTCGGTGCCGAGCACGTAGAGCCCGCCGGCGGCGAGCGCCTTCTCCTTCAAGCGTGCGACTTGGGCGCGGATGTCGGCGGCGCGCGGGCTCTTCTCGCGCTCGCGTAGATCCGCAATGTCGGCCAGTTCCTGGCGAATACGCATATCCGCATTGCCGCCGAGCTGAATGTCGGTGCCGCGCCCGGCCATATTAGTGGCGATCGTGATCGCACCCGGCACGCCGGCTTGTGCAATGATCTGCGCTTCCTGCTCGTGATAGCGGGCGTTGAGGACCGCGAACACCTTGGCTTTGGACGCACCTTCGTCGCCGGAATAAAGCGCCGCGAATGCGTTGGGATCGGAGAAATCGTGCTGTTCCCAGCCTTGCTTGCGCAGCATTTCGGCAAGCTGTTCCGATTTCTCGATTGAGGTGGTGCCGACCAGCACTGGCTGACCGCGCGCTTTGCAGTCCTCGATCAGAGCTAAGATGGCGCGGAATTTTTCCGGCGCGGTCCGATAGACTTCGTCGTCGTCGTCGACGCGAATCATCGGCATGTTGGTCGGAATTTCCAGGACTTCCAGATTGTAGATGTCCTGGAATTCATCGGCCTCGGTCACCGCCGTGCCGGTCATGCCGGCGAGCTTTTCGTACATGCGGAACAGGTTCTGGAAGGTGATCGAGGCGAGCGTCTGGTTCTCGGGCTGAATAACCTGATGCTCTTTGGCTTCCAGCGCCTGATGCAGTCCTTCCGAATAGCGCCGGCCGGGCATCATGCGGCCGGTGAACTCATCGATGATCATCACTTCGCTGTTGCGGACGATGTAATCCTTGTCGCGGGCAAAGAGCTTGTGCGCACGTAACGCCTGATTGACGTGATGCACGACTGAGACGTTCTCGACATCGTAGAGCGAGTCCGATTTCAGGAGCCCGGCGTCGCGCAGCCAGTTTTCCATCTTTTCCATACCCACTTCGGTGAGGTTGACGGTGCGCTGTTTCTCATCGAGTTCGTAGTCGGCCTTGTCGAGGCGGGGAATATAGGCATCGATGGTGTTGTAGAATTCGGAACGATCGTCGAGCGGGCCGGAAATGATCAGCGGCGTGCGGGCTTCATCGATCAAGATCGAATCGACCTCGTCGACAATGGCGTAGATGCGGCCGCGCTGCACCATATCCTCGAGCCGGTATTTCATATTGTCGCGCAGATAGTCGAAACCGAGCTCGTTATTGGTGCCGTAAGTGACGTCGCAGTCGTATTGCTTCTTGCGCTGTTCGTCGTCGAGGCCATGCACGATGACGCCGACAGTTAGACCCAAGAACGTATAGATCTGGCCCATCCACTCGGCGTCGCGCTTGGCGAGATAGTCATTGACGGTGACGACGTGGACGCCGCGGCCGGCGAGTGCGTTGAGGTAGACCGGGAGCGTCGCGACCAGCGTCTTACCTTCACCGGTCTTCATCTCGGCGATCTTGCCTTCGTGCAGAACCATGCCGCCGATGAGCTGAACATCAAAGTGGCGCTGCCCGAGCGTACGCTTGGCGGCCTCGCGGACAGTGGCAAATGCCGGCACCAGGATGTCGTCGAGCGCCTGTCCCTCGGCCAATTGCCGCTTGAACTCTTCGGTGCGCGCGCGCAAAGCCTCGTCGGACAGCGCTTCCAGCTCGGGTTCCAGCGCGTTGATCTCGTCGACGCGCGGGCGATAAGCGCGGATCCGGCGATCGTTCGAGGAACCAAACAGCTTGCGGGCGACAGCGCCGATCATCGCATTATCCCTTGGAATCTCGGCTCATCCGGCAGCTTTGACGACAACACGATTTTTCGGAAATCCATTCCCGCTCTGCTCGGACCCTGCCGTCGTTGTCTGGCGGGCGACGCAAACCCAACGGGCGGAAAATACGGCGCTATTCGGGCGGTGACGAGGCGACTGAACATCCCGATACAAGGCGACAGATAGGAGGGGGTCGTTTTTTTGTCAATGCGACCGGCATTTTCACGCGATCGTTAGGCGCAGCCCGATTTCTCCCATTGCCAAGCCCAGGGCGATTGGGCGAGTGTCCGCGCCGATCAGGGGCCGCACGCTGGTCGCCAGACGGCAGCGGGCCAAATGGGCCCGCCGGGCATTCGCTGTCTTGCCCGTACGGCCGGTTTGCCGCGTTACCGTCGTGGTTAATCCCGACATCATGCCAAAGGATCCGATTATGTCTTTCCCCCGTCCCTCCGCCGCTCGCATGCTGGGTGCGGTCGCGCTTGCGGCATTGCTGACCGCACCGATCGCACGCGCCGAGGATTCCGACCCGGTCCTCGCCCGCGCCAACGGCGTCGATATCCGGCAGAGCGATCTTGCCTTGGCCGAAGAGGATATCGGCTCGGCGATGCCGCAAATGGGTCCAGAACAAAAACGCGACTATCTCATCACCTATCTTGCGGACGTCATCATCTTGGCTCAGGCCGCCGATCAGCATCAGCTTGCCAATCGCGGCGACGTCAAGCAGCGCATCGAATTCGAGCGGCACAAAACGTTGATGGAAGCGCTGCTGCAGGATGCCGGCAAAGCCGCCATGACCGACGATGCGATGCACAAGGTCTATAACGAAGCGATCAAGCAGACCCCGAACGAGCAGGAAGTCCGCGCGCGGCATATTCTAGTGGCGACGGAAGGCGAGGCCAAAGACATCGAGGCGCAGCTGAAGAGCGGGACGGATTTCGCCAAGTTGGCGAAGGAAAAATCAAAAGACCCAGGCGCGGCCGAAGGCGGCGATCTCGGCTATTTCACCAAGGATCAGATGGTGCCGGAATTCGCCGAAGCCGCGTTCAAGCTCGACAAGGGCCAGATCTCTGATCCGGTCAAGACGCAATTCGGCTGGCACATCATCCAGGTCGAAGACAAGCGCACCAAGCCGACGCCGACATATGATGAGGTCAAAGGCCAGCTGCAGAACTACGTCGCGCGCCGCGCCCAGGCCGAGCTTGTCGACAACCTGCGCAAATCGGCAACGATCGAGCGCCTCGACCAGCCCGCCAGCCAGGCGAATCCCTCCGCGCTCAATCCGGCCGCGCCGGCCAAGAAGTGATTGGCCCTTGCGGCGAGCGTAAAAAAGCGTCATTCCGGCCGAGCGAAGCGAGTGCCGGAATCCGTAATCCCAGTGTTGGAGACTAACCGTTGACGCTGGGATTATGGATTGCGGGCTCGCGAGCATCGCTCGCGCCCCGGAATCAGGAATATGTCCTCCGTCATCTCGCCGCTCGCGCCTAAAACGACGCCGCAGCTGCCGGCCATTGCCGGCGTGCGGCTGGCGACGGCACAGGCCGGCATTCGCTATCGCGACCGGACCGATGTGATGCTCGCGCTGTTTGAGCCGCAAACCAGCGTTGCCGGCGTATTCACCCGTTCGAAATGCCCCTCGGCACCGGTTGAATGGTGCCGCGCACAGATCAAGGGCGGCCACGCGCGCGCGCTGGTCGTCAATTCCGGCAATGCCAATGCCTTCACCGGCAAAAGCGGCCGGCAAGCCTGTGCGCTGACGGCCAAGTTTGCAGCAGCGGCGGTCGGCTGCAAAACTTCCGAGGTATTTCTCGCTTCGACCGGCGTGATCGGCGAGCCGCTCGACGCGCGAGCCTTCGATCGCGTCATGACCGGCCTCGCCGCCGGCGCTCGTCCGGATGGTTATAGCGACGCGGCCAAGGCCATCATGACGACCGACACGTTCCCAAAACTGGCGACGGCGCGCGTCCGACTCCACGGAACGGATGTGACCATCAACGGCTTCGCCAAAGGCGCGGGCATGATCGCGCCGGACATGGCGACCATGCTCGCTTTCCTCTTCACCGACGCGCCGATTGCCGCTCCCGCGCTGCAGTCCGTGTTGCGCGAGGGGGTGACCGATACGTTCAATGCGCTCACCATTGACGGCGATACCTCGACCTCAGACACCGTGCTGGCATTTGCGACCGGCGCTGCGGCGGCGCCGCGCATCAGCCGCAGCAGCGACCCGCGGCTAACCCCGTTTCGCAAGGCATTCGCCGGCATCTTGGCCAATCTCGCCGAGCAAATCGCCCGTGACGGCGAAGGCGCGCGCAAGCTTGTCGAGATCATCGTCGAAGGCGCGGTGTCCAAAGCTTCGGCGCGCCGCATCGCGCTGTCGATCGCCAATTCGCCGCTGGTCAAAACCGCAATTGCCGGCGAGGACGCGAACTGGGGCCGCGTGGTGATGGCGGTTGGCAAGGCCGGCGAGCCGGCCGATCGCGACCGGCTGTCGATCTGGTTCGGCGGCATTCGCGTCGCTCACAAAGGCGCGCGCGATCAGGCTTACGATGAAACGGCGGTTTCCGCGGCAATGAAGCGACCCGAAATCAGCCTCAAAGTCGCACTCGGGCTCGGCGACGGGCGTGATCGCGTGCTCACCTGCGACCTGACCAAAGAGTATGTCGCGATCAACGGGGATTACCGAAGTTGAACGCGGCGCCCAAACGTATTCGAACCTCGGTGCTTGACGTCGCGTACGAGGAGAGCGGCGCGGCGCACGGCGCGCCGGTTTTTCTTATGCATGGCTGGCCATACGATCCCCGCTGCTACGACGCGGTGATCGCGCAGCTCGCCGCCGCCGGCGCCCGCGTGATCGTGCCTTATCTGCGCGGCTTCGGACCGACGCATTTTCTCACTGAGACCACGCCACGCTCAGGCCAGCAGGCCGCGCTCGGCAACGATCTGCGCGAATTGATGGATGCGCTTTCCATCGATCGCGCCGTGCTTGCCGGCTACGACTGGGGCGGCCGCGCCGCCTGCATTGTAGCGGCGCTATGGCCAGAGCGCGTGCGCGGCCTCGTAACCGTCAATGCCTACAATATCCAGAATATTCCCGGCGCCGGAAAGCCGACTGCACCGGCGCAGGAGCACCGGCTCTGGTACCAATGGTATTTCCAGATGGAGCGCGGACGCGCTGGAGTTGAGGCTAACCGGCGCGAACTGTGCCGGCTGCTTTGGCGATTGTGGTCGCCGCATTGGTCATTCGACGACGCAACGTTTGAACGCAGCGCGGCATCGTTCGACAATCCCGATTTCGTCGAGGTGACGATCCATTCCTACCGCCATCGCTATGGCAACGCCGCCGGCGATCCCAAGCTCGAGGAGATCGAACAGCGGCTCGCGCAACAACCGAAAATCACGGTGCCGACGATCGCTTTGCAGGGCGAGGCGGACGGCGTGCATCCGCCCGAGAGCTCCGCGCATCATGCCGCTTTCTTCACCGGGTCTTATGAGCGGCGCGTATTACCCCGGATCGGGCACAACCCGCCGCAGGAAGATTCAAAAAGCTTCGCCGATGCCGTTATCGAAATGATGCGGGGCTAGGCGATCGAGGCCGATGAGAAAGCCGTGACCGTCAAGCTTGTCCTCGTCGCCGCTTGCGCTTTGATCGACACCGACGGCCGGGTCCTAATCGCGCAGCGTCCGCCCGGTAAGGCGATGGCCGGCTTATGGGAGTTTCCCGGCGGCAAGGTCGAATCCGGCGAGCGGCCCGAGCAGTGCCTCATTCGCGAACTCAAAGAGGAAGTGGGAATAACGGTGAAGGAAGATTGTCTCGCGCCGCTGACATTCGCGAGCCACCTTTATCCTGACTTCTATCTGCTCATGCCGCTCTATGTGTGCCGGCGCTGGGACGGTTTCGTTCAAGCCAAGGAGGCGCAGCAGCTGAAATGGGTTCGGCCGCACGAACTGCGCCAATATCCGATGCCGCCGGCCGACGAACCGCTGATCGCGCACCTTGCTGCGCTGATTTAGCGATCGACGACAACGGCAGCGCGCGCTTCAGCATCCCGCTTTCTCGCCAGTGGAAATCTCGCGCGTGCCAAGCGCGTCGGCGAGGCGCGCCTTTGCCGATCCGGGCCGCAGCGGTTGTTGCTGGTTCGGATGCGGCGACCAGCCCGACAGCCAGGCAATATCGAAGGTCGTCCGAATGCGCCCGTCGGCATCGGCGAAACGCCGGGCGTAGATGTCGGCCATCTGCATAAGTGTCATGCGCCGCAGTGGCTCGCGACGGCGCGCCACAAGCGTGTTGGCCGCCCCCATGCGCCGCAGATCGTGCATCAGATCGAAAGCCGAGCTGTAGCGCACCGTCACGCGCTCTACATCGGTCACCGGCAAGGCGAATCCCGCGCGCTGCAGCAAAGCGCCGAGTTGGCGTAGATCGGCGAACGGTGCCACATGCGGCGAGACGCCGCCTTCGATTTCAGTTTCGGCTTCAGCAAAGGCTTGCCGCAGCTCCGTCAGCGTGTCGCCGCCAAGGAGCGCCGCCAGAAACAGACCATCCGGCTTGAGCGCGCGGCGGATTTGCGTCAGCACGCCGGGCAAGTCATTGGCAAAATGCAGCGCCAGGCCAGACACGACGAGATCGAGGCTTGAGTCACGAAACGGGAGCGCTTCCTCGTCGGCGACCACGAATGGCTTGCTGCGGGCGATAACGTCGGCGCCCACGATCGTTCCCACCGCGCCGAGCCGGCGCAGCGACATGCGCACGGCGTCGCCGGGCGTGCCAAGATCGACGCCGACATCGAAGCGGCGCAGCACCACGCTTAAACGATCCACAAGCTCGCTGGCGACATGATCGAGCAAAAAAATTGCTGGCGACGCGGTGGCGCGAGAGCGCCGCCGGCGCTGAAGCAAACGATCAAAGATGATCGGGCTATCGGTCATCTATCACCAACCATGAGAGTCATTGTCTCATGTTCCGCAGCATGTGTCGCCTCGATGGCCCGATGACAATGGCCGTCGAGATCGGTAGCGTTGGGTCTGCATGCTGTCCGCCGGCGATATTCTCCCCGCTCCGTTTAAGCGTGTCGGCACCGCCGTCCATTCGGCGTTGCGCCGCGTGCTCGATCTCGCGCTGCCGCCACTCTGTGCGGCCTGTCGCGAGCCGGTCGAAGGCCGCGGGCTGTGTCCGGCGTGCTGGTCGAAACTGTCATTCATCACGCGACCCTATTGCGAGCGGCTCGGCACACCTTTCGTCTATGATCCCGGACCGGGCATCTTGTCGATGGAGGCGATTGCCGATCCTCCGGCTTATAATCGCGCGCGCGCCGCGGTGCGTTTCGACGAGATTTCGCGGGCGCTGGTGCACGCACTCAAATATGGCGATCGGCTTGACCTTGCGCCAATGATGGGCCGCTGGATCGGTCAGGCTGGGCGCGAGCTTCTTGCCGAGGCGGACGCGCTTGTTCCAGTGCCGCTGCATTGGCGGCGCTTATGGGCGCGGCGTTTTAATCAGTCAGCCATGCTGGCAGCGGCCGTATCGCGCCAAACCGGCGTGCCGATAGCGGCTGGCGCACTCACGCGGGTCAAGCCGACCGCGCAGCAGGTTGGGCTGTCGCGGACCGAACGCGCCGCCAATGTTCAGGGCGCGTTTCGTGTGCCTGGCGATGGCAAGGCCGGCGTGACCGGCCGACGCCTCGTTCTCATCGATGACGTGCTGACTTCGGGCGCAACCGTCGACGGCTGCGCGCGAGCGCTGTTGCGCGCCGGAGCCGCCAATGTCGATGTACTGGTTTTTGCCAGGGTTGCCGAGCCGGCACGAACGTCCATATAAGAATTTGCTAAAAATTGTGACCGATCATGGCCAATATCGATATTTATACAGTTCGTTACTGCCCCTATTGCCAGGACGCTAAAGAGCTCCTTTCGCGCAAAGGCGTGAGCTATCATGAGATTGATGTCACTGGAAAACGGGACGTTCGCAAGGAAATGATCAAACGCGCCAACGGCCGGAGCACCTACCCGCAGATTTTCATCGGCGTGACCCATGTCGGCGGCTGCGACGATCTTTATGCGCTGGACGAAGCAGGCAAGCTCGATTCGCTGCTTGCCGAGGCAAAGGGATCATGAGCGCCGCAGCGCGTTCGAGCTTTAACGCCGCAATGATCCAGATGCGCTCGGGGCTCGATCCGGCCGCGAACCTGGCGGCTGTATTGGACCTGATTGATGAGGCCAAACAGGCCGGCGCCGATTACGTGCTCACGCCGGAAATGACGAACATCCTCGCGGCAAAGCGCGAGCAATTGTTCGCGAAGATTGTCGCTGAAGAGCGGGATGCGACGCTGACCACCTTGCGCGAAGTGGCGCGCAAGCTTGCGATCTACATCCATATCGGCTCGCTGGCGATCAAAGCATCGCCGGAAAAGGCGGCCAACCGCTCGTTTCTGATCGACCGCCGTGGCGAGGTCGTCGCGCGCTACGACAAGATCCACATGTTCGACGTCGATCTCGCCGGCGGCGAAAGTTACCGCGAATCCAATACCTATCGTCCCGGCGAGCTGGCCATGGTCGCCGATTTGCCGTGGGGCCGTGTCGGCCTGACCGTGTGTTACGATTTGCGCTTTCCCGCACTCTACCGCGCGCTGGCGGAAGCCGGTGCGTCGTTTCTGGCGATTCCGTCAGCTTTCACGCGCCAAACCGGCGAAGCGCATTGGCATGTCCTGCAGCGGGCGCGCGCCATCGAAAACGGCTGCTTCGTGTTCGCCGCGGCGCAAGGCGGCAAGCATGAAAACGGCCGCGAGACTTATGGCCATTCGCTGGTCGTCGACCCGTGGGGCCGCGTCCTGGCCGAGGGCGGCACCGAACCGGGCGTGGTCATGGCGCAAATCGACCCATCCGAGGTGGTCGCGGCACGCAGTCGAATTCCTTCACTCCATCACGGCCGCCGTTTCGAACTCGTTGAACCACTGGCCGAGCCGACCTATCTCCACGCAGTGCGAGAGCCGACATGATTCGTTACGCGCTCAACTGCGACCAAGGTCATAACTTCGAAAGCTGGTTTGCGAACTCCTCCGCGTTTGACAAGCAGGCCAAGCGCGGGCTGGTGACCTGCCCGATATGCGGCTCGGCGAAGGTCGAAAAGGCGATCATGGCGCCCAATTTGGCGTCCAATCTCGCCGGGAGCCTCGGCCATAGCGGGACTGCGGAGCCGCGGCCGCCGACGCCGACCCCACCTGCATCACCGCCGCCGCAGGCCGCGCCGATGCCGCCAAACCCCACGAAGACGCCCGTTGCCATGATGTCGTCCGCGGAGCGCGAGCTGCGGCACAAGCTCAAAGAACTGCGCGACCACATCACCAAGAATGCGCACTATGTCGGCCCCCGCTTTCCGGAAGAAGCGCGCAAAATTCACTATGGCGAGGCCGAGCACCGCTCGATTTATGGCGAAGCTTCGCCGGAAGAAGCGCAGCAATTGCACGAAGAAGGCATTGAATTTCACCCGCTGCCGATCCTGCCTGACGACAAGAATTGACGCCGGATCGCCGCCGCGCGCCGCGGAAGTTATTTTTCAATAGGCCAGAATCAGTAGCGCCACGCCGGCGACCACGAGCACCATGCCGATGGCTTCGCGCACGCTGGTACGTTGACAAAAGCGTAGCGCGCCACCAGCTGCGCGAACAGACCTTCGATAAGCGCCAGCGTTCGCACACTGGCCGCGGTTGCGAGTGCGAAAGCGAGAAACCAGAACTGCGATGCGAGCGCGCCCATAAAACCGGCGAACAGCGACGGTTTCCAGGCGCGCAACAGCGCCAACATCACCGAAGGCCGCCGCAGCGACAGGTAAAGAGAAAGCGCGACAGACTGCATGGCCAAGCCGATGACCAGCGTGAAGGTCGCCGCCATGAAGTAATCCGGCAAGTTTAGGCTAAGGATCGCGCCGCGAAATCCGATTGCGGCGAGCGCGAAGGCGCCGCCCGAGGCGAGGCCTAACAGCGTGGGCCTGATCCCTCCCGACATTTCGCCCAACTTGGCTCCCTTTGTTGACATAACAATCACGCCGGCCGTTGCCACCAAAATTGCAGCGGCCATCGGCAGGGTCACCTTGTCGCCAAGAAAGATGAAGCCGAATATCGCCACCTGGATCGGTTCGGTCTTGATATAGGCGATGGTGACAACGAAGGACCGCTCGCCCATCGCCGCAAGCATCAAGGCCGTAGCGGCGATCTGGGTCAGTGCGCCGGCGACCACCCACGGCCAGAAATAAAAGCCAGGGCGCGGCAACGGTGCGCCGGTGACCGCCAGCAGCATCGCCAGAAAGACGAGCGCAAACGGAAAACCGAACAGAAACCGCACCTGCGTGGCGCCGACGGTGCCGAGCCCCGCGGTCAGCTCGCGCTGCATCGCATTACGGATGGTCTGGCGAAGGCGGCGGCGACGGTAAAAGCGGCCCAGAGCCAGGGCGTCGCGGTCACGCGGGCTTCTCCGCGACGACCATGTAATTGACATCCATGTCAGTCGATAACTGCCAGCGGTCGGCCAAAAGATTGTAGATCACGCCGGTCTCGCCGATGATGTGCGAGCCGCTTTGCGCGATGGCGATCTCAAGTTCATTGGGCGTGACGAACTTGTCCCATTGATGCGTGCCGCGGGGCAGCCAGCGCAAAATGTATTCGGCGCCGACAATCGCCAGCGCAAAACTCTTGATGGTGCGGTTGAGCGTTGCAACAAACAACAGCCCGCCGGCTTTCACCAGCGCCGCAGCGGCATCGATGAACAGATTAAGATCGGTGACATGCTCGACCACCTCCATCGCGAGCACGATGTCGAATTTTTCACCGGCGGTGGCCAAGGCCTCAGCGCCGCTGGCGCGGTAATCGATCGTCAGTTGCGACTGGGCGGCGTGGCGCCGCGCCACGGCGATATTGCTTTCCGATGGATCCACGCCCACCACGCCCGCACCAAGCCGCGCCAAGGGCTCGGCCAGGATGCCGCCGCCGCAGCCGATATCGAGGATGCGCAGCCCGGCGAGGCTGTCGAGGCGGCTTGCATCGCGGTGGAAATGGACGGCCGCGCGGTCGCGGATATAGGCAAGCCGCACCGGATTGAACTTGTGCAGTGCCGCCATCGGGCCATGCGCATCCCACCATTCGCCTGACAGCCGCGAAAATCGTGCGACTTCGTCGTCATCGACCGTGTCTGCGCGGTTTTGCCGCCGCTCCATTATTAGCTCCCAGCAATGCGGGGCCGCAGCCCACCATGCCCATCGAATGATGCGAAAGATACGCGACCTCGACGAGTGTTGCACTCGCTCC
>JBKPIZ010000205.1:0-1443 GCA_046730495.1 Pseudomonadota bacterium | reverse complement strand
GACCAGCAAAAATTCCACTAATACCGGCAATCCGGCCGGTGAATACCATGAGTAAGACAGCGGAAAGCCCGATCAAAGCGCCACCGATTGCCGCGGAAACTGGAGTGAAATTGGTCATGAAAACCACCCGGCTGCTACCGTGCTACGGGTCCGTTCGCCTTTTTCCAGGCGTCGATGCCGCCCTCGATGTGGCAGGCGGTTTTAAGGCCCGCGTCCTGCGCAGCCTGCACCGCCATCGCGGAGCGCTCGCCGAAGGCGCAATAGAACAAGATCCGCTCGCCGGTCGCCGTGGCCAATTCGTGCAGCATGCCGCCGGCGCTGATGTTCTCCTGCAAATCCGGGTAAGGTGCGTGCAGCGAGCCCGGAATGATGCCGTGTTTGTCGCGTTCGCCCTTCTCGCGTAAATCGACGATCGCGACGTCGGGACGGCCGTCTAACGTCACCGCCTCGGCCGCAGAGACTGCCCAGCCTTTGCGCGCGATCTCGTCCTGGTGCAGACCGACATGCATGTTGGCCGGCACCGCAACATCCATCATCTTTGGGTTGGGCAGCTTCAGATTGTTCATCAGATCAACGTATTCGTCGACCGATTTGACCCTGAGGCGCGGGTTGAACAATTTCTCTTCGCCAATGGTCGAAACGGCATCGCCCTTATAGTCATGTGCCGGATAGACCAGCGTTTCGTTTGGCAGCTTGAGCAGTTTGTTGAAAATGGAATCGTATTGTGCGCGGGGATCGCCATTCTGGAAATCGGTGCGGCCGGTGCCGCGAATGAGCAGCGTGTCGCCAGTGAACACACGTCCGTCTAAAAGATAGGAATAGGAATCGTCGGTATGGCCGGGCGTATAGAGCACATCGAGGCTCAGGCCTTCAATATTGACGCGGTCGCCTTCCGTCACGCGCATCGACACAACGTCCGCATGGGTCTGCTCGCCCATGACTGTGATGCAATGGGTGCGGTCGCGCAGCGCACCCAATCCAGTGATATGGTCGGCGTGCAGATGGGTATCTACCGCCTTGACCAGCCTGAGATCGAGCTCACGCACGAGCTGCAAATAACGGTCAACCTTTTCCAGCACCGGATCAATGATCAATGCCTCGCCGCCATGCCGGCTAGCGAGGAGATAAGTGTAGGTGCCAGAAACGCTGTCAAAGAGCTGACGGAAGATCATCGGCGCCTCCGTTATATCGACCATACGCCGGGCGCCTCAGAGGGCCAGACGCCCGGCAATCGTTTGTCTCTCACCCCGCCGGGGAAGGAACTTCGCTGTTACATCCTCGGCTGCGGCACGATGCGGATGTAGGGCCTCGGTGCCTTCCAACCTTGCGGATACTGCTTCTTGGCGTCCTCGTCGCTCACCGAGCCGGCGATGATCACGTCCTCTCCCTGTTTCCAGTTCACCGGAGTCGCGACCTTGTGTTTGGCGGTGAGCTGGAGCGAGT
>JBKPIZ010000204.1:0-4905 GCA_046730495.1 Pseudomonadota bacterium | reverse complement strand
ACCACCTGGGCGCGCAACCCGCGCCATTACCTCAGAGCGCTGAAAGCCGACATCAAACACACCTATCCGCAACTCGGCGATGTCGAGATCGACTATGCCTGGGCCGGCAGCTTAGGGATTACCGTGCACCGCATGCCGCAGATCGGCGAAGTCGGACCTGGCGTCTGGCTGGCCAGCGGTTTTGGCGGGCACGGTCTCAATACCACGGCTATAGGCGGCAATCTCATCGCGCGCGCCATTGTCGACGGCGATCAGACCTGGCGTCAGTTTACGCCCTTCGAGTTGGTCTGGGCCGGTGGCGTCATCGGCCGGGCGGCGGGGCAGATTCGCGTTTGGGTCAAACGGCTGCGCGCCGCCGTCGAAGAGCGCCGCGCCAAGGCGCGCGAATTGGCGCACTGGCAAGCGCGGGTGAGCGCGGCCGAGCGGGAGCCGCCGCCGGACAGCGCTGCTGTTTCGGAACATCAGTCGGCGGCTTCTGTTCCGGTTCAAATGGAGGGCGGCGTGGCTGTCGCCGCGCGCTCTGAAACCCTATTGGCTGAAAGCCCGCCAGAAAACACACAACCGCACAGCGAGCCGACCGACTCCGTCAATCCTGTGCCGGAACCCGCGAGCATTGAAGGAACGGCCCCGCGCGCGGGCCGGCGCCGAAAACGCGCGCGAACCGGCCGGGCGGTCGAACACGATGCCGAAGCCTAGCGGGCGGTGCCCGACCGATCGGCAACAGGTGTGCACTAAATTTACCTTTGGCCACCGAGCCGTTTCGCCCTTCGCTGGCCCTGCTGTATCATGGCGAACCTGAGGGAACATGGGGGCGGGCCCGCACGGCATGACAAGGGTTTGGCACTCGAGCGGTTGGTTTGCCGTCTGCATTGCCGTGGGCGTGACTTATGCGCCGACCATTGGCTTTGCGGCTGACTTGCCGGCGACGCCGGCTACGGCACAAGCGGCTGCCCTGCCGGACTGGATCGTGACCGTCGGCGGCGAGTTGCGCCTCGGGCCGAAATGGGCGGGCGCGCCAACGGACAAGTTTCGCCTGACCGGCGGCCCGGTCTTCAGTATTCGCAACGTGGGAACGCCGCCGGAATATTTCGGCCCGCGCGACAGCTTTGGCTTCTCGGTCCTTAATCTTGGCCAGGTCAAAATCGGCCCAGCCGTGCAAATCGTCTGGCAGCGAAAAGCGTCCAGTGATCCAGCGCTTAACGGTTTGGGCGACATTGATTTCGCCCTGCAGGCCGGCGCCTTCGCCGAATACTGGCCGGTGCAGTGGCTGCGATTGCGCGGCGAAGTACGGCAAGGCTTCGGCGGCGAAAAGGGCGTTACCGGCGATCTTTTTATGGACGCTGTTGTTCCAGCGGGACAGTTCCGGTTTTCGGGCGGACCACGGATGACGCTGCAATCCACCGCCGCCGTCAGTCCCTATTTCAGCATCACACCCGTTCAGTCAGCCAATTCCACCGTGGCCGGCTTGCCGGCGCTGCCGGTTTATAACGCCAGCGGGGGTCTTTATTCGTATGGCGCGGGAGGGCAGGGCGAATATTTTTTCAATCCGCAATGGGCCACGTATAGCTATATCGAGTTCGAGCGGCTGACTGGCTCGGCCGCCGATTCGCCGCTGGTCATCCAACGCGGCTCGCCCAACCAGTTCACGTTCGCCGTCGGCGCCCGGTATTCCTTCACCATGCATCCCGTGTGGTGAACCGCACGCGGTCGATCCGGCTAGCGTCCTTCTCGCCGCGTCATAAAAGCCAGCCGCTCGAACAGGTGGACATCCTGCTCGTTCTTAAGCAGCGCCCCATGCAGCGGAGGTATCAAGCGCTTCGGATCGCGCTCGCGCAGCGTTTCCGCCGAAATATCTTCGACCATTAATAGCTTGAGCCAATCCACTAATTCCGAGGTCGATGGCTTCTTCTTCAATCCCGGCACTTCGCGGATTTCGTAGAACAGCTTGAGCGCCTCGGCCACCAGGCGGTTCTTGATCCCGGGAAAGTGGACTTCGACGATGGCGCGCATCGTGTCGGGGTCCGGGAAGCGGATGTAATGGAAGAAGCAGCGGCGCAGGAATGCGTCCGGTAATTCTTTTTCATTGTTTGAAGTAATGACGACAATCGGCCGGCGGCGCGCGTGAATCGTTTCGCCGGTCTCGTAGACGAAGAATTCCATGCGATCGAGTTCTTGCAGAAGATCGTTGGGAAATTCGATATCGGCCTTGTCGATTTCGTCGATCAACAAAACTGGCCTTTCATCGGCGATGAACGCCTCCCACAGCTTGCCGCGTTTGATGTAATTGCGGATGTCCTTGACCCGGGCGTCGCCCAACTGGCTATCGCGCAGCCGCGTCACTGCATCGTATTCGTAGAGGCCCTGCAGCGCCTTGGTGGTGGATTTGATGTGCCATTCGATCAGCGGCGCGCCAAGAGCCTCGGCGATTTCCAGCGCCAGGACGGTTTTGCCGGTCCCGGGTTCCCCCTTCACCAGGAGGGGACGCTCGAGCGCGATTGCGGCGTTAACCGCAACTTTCAAATCTTCGGTGGCGACGTAGCAGCTGGTGCCTTCAAAACGCATGAAACGCGTGCCTCCCGGGGCAAATTAGATCACCCTGGCGATGCGCCACAAGCGCGAGCCCGCGTGGTTGGGGCGGCTGATTCGAACCTGATCACAGCTGCGGCGTTTGCGGCCCACGATCTTGTTGTCACTGTCATGGAGCTTCGTTATAAGCCGCCGCGCGAGAGGGCGCTTCGCGAATTGGTTGCGGGAGTACACGCAGATGCATTTGTTCAAGGGCAAGAATCGACGTCCGGACAAGCCCCAAAGGAATGGCAAGGGTGAAGGCTTGGGCCTTGTGGCGGACGCGAGGTTCTATCGGCCGAGCGACAAAGAGCCGTTCATGAACGAGCGCCAGCGGGAGTATTTCCGGCTGAAGCTGCTCAATTGGCGGGAGGACATCCTCAAGGAGGCCAAAGAGACCCTCCAGCACTTGCACGACGAAAGCCAGAATCACCCGGACCTCGCCGACCGCGCATCCTCGGAGACCGACCGTGCGATCGAACTGCGCGCCCGCGACCGCCAGCGCAAACTGATCGCCAAAATCGATGCTGCGCTGCAGCGTATCGAGGACGGCACCTACGGATATTGCGAGGAAACTGGCGAGCCGATCACGCTCAAACGGCTGGAGGCGCGGCCCATTGCCACCCTATCGATCGAGGCCCAAGAACGCCATGAACGGCGCGAACGCGTCTACCGCGACGACTGAGGTGGCTTGGGAGACCAGACGCAGCCGTGCCAGATGCTAGGCGTGAGACTCACGGCTAAGTTCCATGCCAAGTTTTGCGCCAAGTTCCCCCATCAAGTGTTCCACATATTCATCAAAACCATTGGGCCGTGCTCTTAACGCGGCACTTTAACGGCGAGACCGCGCTCCCCGGCGCGCCGCATTTTCGAACTCACGCGCTGAGCCCAGGCTTGCGACGATTGACACCCTTCGGACCAACTTTGACAATTTGGAATGCAGATCACCGCCGCCGTCGTCCGTGAGCGTTCGGCACCCTTCGCGTTGGAAAAATTGGAACTCTGCGATCCGCGCCCGGACGAAGTGATTGTGCGCGTGGTGGCGAGCGGGATGTGCCAGACCGACTTGCATGGACGAGACGGTTACTTCGCCTCGCCATACCCCGCAGTTTACGGTCATGAGGGTGCGGGCGTGGTCCATGCTGTCGGCAACGCGGTGAGTTCGCTAGCGCCCGGCGATCACGTCGTCATGTCGTTTCCGTGGTGCGGAACCTGCGCGAATTGTCAGCAGCATAAATATTGCTATTGCATGCATGGACGGCGTCTGAAAATGCACGGCCGGCGCGCCGATGGCTCGACGCTAATGTCGCGAAACGGCGCGCCGGTTTATAGCGCCTTCTTTCAACAGTCTTCGTTCGGCACCTATGCGCTCACCCAGGAGCGCTACGCGGTGAAGGTGCGAAAAGATGCGCCACTTGAAGCCTTAGGGCCGCTCGCCTGCAGTGGCCAGACCGGAGCTGGAGCTGTTTTCAATGCCATGCAACCGCAGCCTGGCGACGGCCTTGCCATCTTCGGTGTCGGCGCCGTCGGGCTATCGGCGCTGATGGCTGCAAAAATCGCCGGCTGCGATCCGATCATCGCCGTCGATGTGCATGCGCATCGGCTGGCGCTGGCGCGCGAACTCGGCGCCACCCATACGATCGATCACGCCGGTCGCGACAAGGTCATCGATGAAGTACGAACCATCGCGCCAGGCGGCATGCGCTATGCACTCGATACTTCGGCGCTGCCCAGCGTGTTCCGAGAGGCTATCGAGGCGTTAGTGCCCGGCGGGACCTGTATACTGCTCGGCAGCGCCCCGCCCGGCACCGACGTCGCGATCGAAATGCCATTTTTGCAGCAAGGCCGCACCGTGCGCGGCGTGGTCCAGGGCGAAAGCTTGCCTAAAAAATTCATCCCCCAGCTGGTCGATCTTATCGTCGCCGGGAAGTTTCCGATTGAGAAGATGATTAAGTTCTACGACTTTGCCGACATCAATTTGGCGGCGGCCGAATCCTCGTCGGGTGCCGCGATCAAGCCGGTGCTGCGAATGCCGGTCGGATGACAGAGAGAACGAACTTCCTCCGACCTTTTGACCCTCGCCTCAGCTCTTTGGAGGCCGTCCCAACAGATTCGCCATTTCTTGTTCGAGGGTGTCGTAGATGGCGGTCTTGTTTTGGTTAGGCTTATTAGCGTCAGGCGGTACCGGCCGTTGCTCGTTGCCGCGTGGATTGCGTGGCGGCGGGGGTGGCGAATCGCTGCGCGCTGCCTGCTCGGGCGCCGCCGCAGGGCGTGCCTGATTGGTGGGTGCGCGTGCCTCGCTTGCCGGTTTGCGGAGCGCTGCTTCAAGCCGCTGGGCCA
>JBKPIZ010000203.1:0-3192 GCA_046730495.1 Pseudomonadota bacterium | reverse complement strand
AAACCGCCGATCATGCCGCCGACAAGCGCGGCACCGGCGATAACGGGCACAGCCCTTACTGCACGGACGAACCAGCTCACATCGACATAGCCGGCATGGTGAACTCCCTTGACGAACTCCCCTTGGTTCCCGTGCGCCGTCGTTCGAAGTGAGGGGCAATGCGCGAATTCGCGCCGCCGTTCCTCTTGTTGTTCCCATGAGTTGTTGTTGTTCCATGACTTGTCGTTCCATGACGGCGGGTTTTGCAGTGCAAAATTTCACGACAACACGGCGCGCAAAGAGTGCGTCTCCACACGCCAGCGTAGCTGGGCCGCGGAACGCGCGCACCGCTCGAGCGTTTACTACCCGACTCTTGGTGGGAGGTGGAGCAAAATTAACCGGGGACCCGAGCCATGACGCCACGCGATCAGGAGCTCTTGGAGAAACAATTGCAGGGAATCGACAATCGCCCGCCGGAAGGCATTTTCATGCTGGCCTTCGCAACCGTATTTTTTGCCGGCATGGCGGTTGGCGGATTCCTGTTCGCCTATAACGATCAGCCGCCGTTGCGGATGGCGGCAAACGACGTCGCCGCACAAACGTCGCAGCCTGTCCTGCCAACGACGCGCTAAAATTCGCCGCTGCCGCTCATAGCCGTCTTATTGTTCCGGCTCGGTGGTGAAGAACAGCGGATAGCCCTTGCTCTTGCCGAGCTCAGTGGCTTCTTTGGCCTTGGTCTCGGCAACGTCGCGGGTATAGACCGCGATCACGCAAGCGCCGCGCTGATGCGCGGTCATCATAACGCGATAGGCCTGGTCGCCGCTCATGCGAAACACCGCCTTGAGCACGAGCACGACGAATTCGCGCGGCGTGTAATCGTCGTTGAGCAGAATGACTTTGTAGAGCGGCGGGCGCTGGGTTTTGGTTTTCGTCTTAGTGCGCGGCGCAACGATGGTTTTGGTCATTGCCGAGCCCTCGAACACCTCGCGCGAACTCCGGACCGCAGCGCTACGCGGATGCGCGCCAATCTTGAAGTTTCGCAATATAGTCGCTTGCAAGCGGTCATCCAATGCGCACCGTTCGCATCCGGGAACCGGGCGGTGCATGTGGCGTTGGTGAGCGGTTCTGGCGAACATTGCCGCGCTGAACTCAGCCGGTGAGAATCTCTGCAAGGCTCGCTATGCACTTTCTCTGGGTGATCATGATCGGTTTATCGCCGGCATCATCGCGCGGCTGTTGGCGCCCGGACCAAACAATCCAGCCGGTTTCATTCTCACGACGCTGCTCGGCATCGCTGGCGCTTTCATCGCCACCTTCATCGGTCAGGCGATCGGCTGGTACCGGCTCGATCAGGGCGCGGGCCTGATCGGCGCCGTTGTCGGCGCGCTAATCGTATTGTTCGTCTGGCACCGGCTGGCAGCGGCGCGCGCTATCCCAGACCCCGGCGCCAGACGGTGGCTCTAGGCTGGACCGTCACCCGGCGCGGCGACTTGCGTTCGACGACGACCGCGCGCGCGATGCCGCCGCGGCCCGCAATGGTCAGCAAGCTGTCGGACCGCCGCGTTCTGAGAACGGCCCGCCTCGCCTCCTCGGCTGTTACAGACATCAATGCGGCGACGATCTCGATTTGGCCTTCAAGATCCTCGGTGAGACCCTGCGCAGCCAAAACCGCATCGTCGACTGTGGGCGGATCGCGCCGGACCCGGCGCAAGCCGTCCTTCGTTTCCCATACCTCGCTCACGTCGCACCTTCAGCGCCAATATTGTCCATTCGCCGATTATTATCAGCGATTTACTGCGCTGCAGCAAGAGAATTGTGCAGTGCACTCACGGGATTGTTAACTCCATGAGTGGCTATTGGTTCATGACGCGAGTGAGGTTCACCGCCTGTTTGAGCATGATCTTTGCCGAAAACCGGTGCCCACTTTTCGGGATCATGCTTTAGCGGCCGGCCATTTCGCTGAAGAGGACGCCGCCTTTGGCCTTGGAGGTTCTCGGGGTCTCGACCAGTGACACAGTAACCTGATCGGCGGTCGTGCCGGCATTCTTCACCACGGCCTGCGTGATGTCTTTCACCAATCCCCGCTTCTGCTCATCGGAAGCGATTGTGGCTAAATAAATCCAGCTATATCAATATATTGTTGCTTAGATGCTTCCCAGAAATGGTGCGTGGGCAGCATATGGGGAGCATCATTTCTTATCCACAGCTCTCGCTACTGTGCGACCTTCGATGGGTACTTGTGAAGGTCGCGCAGGAAGTCGCGCCAGAATTGATCCAAAAGATTTTGATCTCCGGTAATCAACCCTCTCCCCGTACCTTGTAGTGCGGAAAATCAAGCACTTTCGGGCAAGAATTGGTTGTGCCATACAGCCTCATCCTACCCCGTACTGAGTAGTTCGCTAGCAAATGCGCTAGCAAACTCCGCAGGACCACTGCCCCGTTCACGAGGGGGTCGCAGGTTCAAATCCTGCAACTCCGACCAGCTTTTTGACGGCTAAAGCTTGCTTGGCTCCCAGGTGCCGGTTGCTTTCCCTTCAATGCGCGGAGTTAAAAAGTCGCTGAGGGATTTATCCAAAAAATATACGCATGACGCACGCCAAATCGTCTCCTCATTGACAACGCAGGCGATCTTGCTTGGCGCCAGCTTCCGAACCTTGTCTTTGGTCTTCGGATTAGCTGACGCGAAGAAGACGGCATGAGGCGCGATTGGCAGCACGATGAGGCACTTTGTATCGTCCAGTGGAATTCCGCACGCATATCGTGCGCGAGGCGCTGTGAGTAACGGTCGGTCACCGATCAAAATAGAAGGTCGAGGCCATCGACGAACCCACCATGTCATGCTGTTAATGGTCGCGAGTTTTTGGGGGTCCGTGCTAAGTTCCATAGCCGCATATAAAGGAAAGTTTCGCTTAAAAACCGTGATGTTCTTTTGAATGATGGCGGTCACCTTGCGCTCATCGTCTGGCGGTCCCTTGGCTGCGGCTTCAACCAAATCGAATGCTCTCGTCGTTTCATTAGGACCCATTTGTCGAAGCGTTTCAGGCGTGCGAACCCCGAACGACACGAGAAGCCGCGCCCGGTCGATCCGTTGTTTCGTGCTGAGAGCGCGGACGAAATCCAGCTCGGATATGACCGCACGCCTTCTTCAGCGATCAGGGCTAGTGCGTTGGCTCTTCGCCGCTGACGACTGACCTGCTCGGACATGCCGTTCCG
>JBKPIZ010000202.1:0-2234 GCA_046730495.1 Pseudomonadota bacterium | reverse complement strand
GAGCAGCAGCACGCAACCGATCAGCGACATCTCGCCGATACGACCGGGGCGGATGAACTGGTTGTAAAGCCCCATGAAGAGCGCAATCGGAATGGTGCAGAAGACTGCAAAAGTTCCCCACGGGCTGCCGATCAGGGCCTTGACGACAACGAGAGCCAGCACCGCAAGCACGATGACGCAAATCATAAGAATGCCGATGCCGGCGATGGTGCCGGCAATTGGTCCCATCTCGGCGCGCACGATGTCGCCGAGCGAACGACCATCCCGCCGCGTCGACAGAAATAGGACCGTCATGTCCTGGACCGCACCGCCGAACACCGCGCCAGCGAGGATCCACAGTGTGCCCGGCAGATAGCCCATTTGCGCGGCAAGCACCGGGCCCACCAGCGGGCCCGCGCCGGCGATTGCCGCGAAGTGATGTCCAAAGAGCACGTATCGATTGGTCGGAACGTAATCGAGACCGTCGTTATGGCGATAGGCAGGCGTCGGCCGCGCCCCATCAACGCCGAGCGCCCGGTCGGCGACGAACAAGCCATAGAACCGAAAGGCTATGAAATAAACGCAAACCGCAGCGGTCACCAACCAGGCGGCATTGACCGCTTCACCCCGGTTCAGTGCAACAATCCCGAAGGCAACTGCGCCCAGCAGAGCGAGTGCTATCCATAACAGCCTCGTCTGCCACACAGTGGAGTTGTCCAAGGTGATGCTCATCGACTTCCTCCCACGCGCGGCAAGCTGCTTAATTATGCTTAATTATGCTTAATTATATTAAGTTCTCCGGCTGGTGACTACCTCTCATTGATTAGGATCAATGCGTCCGGCTGCCAATCAAGAGATTTATATCGCGCCCTCACCTTAGCGAGGCTGCAATGCGCCGTGTCGCGAAAGAGGGTGGTCTGTTCAGGCTTGGCACGTCGACAGTTTGCCGCCGTTAGTAGAATGGGGAATAGCTATCATGGTTTTGGTAGCAGCTACGATCCTTCTTCCTGCGGCGATCGTAGCTGCAATTCAAATTCGTAATGGCTGGAAAACTGAAAAAATTGATCGCGGCCATTTTATTGAGATTGGTCCGCTGTTTTAGAGCAAAGTTCTTCAAGGCCCCCTTGCGACCAGGCGCGCTGGACGAGCCGGTGCCGAGCAGCCCCTTGGAAAGGAGCACGACGGGCTCGGGCGCCAAACGGAGCGCCACCATCAAGCCGGCAACACCTGCTCCGATAATAACTGGCCGACCCGCAAGGGCGCGAAGGTCTGGCCTCATAGCGCCAGCATCCGTTCGACAGCGCGGCGCGCTCTGGCCGCGACTGCGGGATCGACCGTGACGACATGCTGGTTCGTCTCCAGCGCTCGCCTGATCTTGGCAAGCGTGATGCGCTTCATGTGCGGGCAGAGATTGCACGGACGCACAAAGTCGACGTCGGTAAGCCGCGCCGCGATATTGTCGCTCATTGAGCATTCCGTGAGCAACACGACGCGCCCGGGCCGCCGCGATTCCACGTACTGGGACATGGCAGCCGTCGAACCGGAGTAATCGGCTGCTGCGACGACCTCGGGTGGGCATTCGGGATGAGCGAGCACGACTATGCCCGGATAGGCTTCGCGCAGTTCGGCGATCTCGGAGGGCGTAAAGCGCTCATGCACTTCGCAATGTCCTTTCCAGGCAATGATCTTCACATCGGTATCGGCGGCGACGTTTTTGGCTAGATATTCGTCGGGAAGCATGATCACACGATCGGTGCCGACGGACTCGACGACGACCCGCGCATTGCCGGACGTGCAGCAAATGTCGGCTTCCGCCTTCACGGCGGCGGATGTGTTGACATAGGCGACGATGGGGACGCCGGGATAACGTTCGCGCAATAGGCGCACGTCCGCGGGCGTGATCGAATCGGCCAGCGAGCAGCCGGCCTCAAGATCCGGAATCAAGACCGTCTTTTTGGGATTCAATAGTTTTGCGGTTTCCGCCATGAACTGCACGCCGGCGAGAACGATCGTCTCTGCCTCGGCCTTCGCTGCTTCGCGAGCGAGTGCCAGGCTGTCGCCGACGATATCGGCGACGCAATGGAAGATTTCGGGCGTCTGATAGTTGTGCGCGAGCAGGATGGCGTTGCGCCTGTGCTTGAGATCGAGACTGGCGTCGATGTCGTCGGCGAATACCGGCCATTCGAACGGCGGGATCACGTGGCGAACGCGGTCATAGAGCGACGTAGCACGGGCAGGGGTGCCGAGGGAGGATG
>JBKPIZ010000201.1:0-4759 GCA_046730495.1 Pseudomonadota bacterium | reverse complement strand
GTCGGGGCAGACTTCCTGATCGACGGCGGGGTCACGGCCATTTCGGGCGTGGGCGCTTGAGCGTGACCATGAACAAGCCGGACGAGAAGGAGACAGGAAATGCAGGTACGCAAGGCAGTCACCGGCCACCGACGCCAAGGGTCGGGCTATTATTGCGAGGGACGAGCAAAATCGATAAGGCCGTCATCGGCGGTTTTGATTGGGGCGCGCGCAGCGCCAACATCATCGCCGCGCTGTGGCCCGAGCGCTGCAAGGCCATGGTGTCCGTGAGCGGCTATCTGATCGGCAGCCAGGAGGCTGGCAAGATGCCATTGCCGCCACAAGCTGAACTTCAATGGTGGTACCAGTTTTATTTTGCCAGTGAACGTGGGCAGCTCGGCTACGACAAATACCGGAAAGATTTTTTCAGACTCATCTGGCAACTCGCTTCGCCGAAATGGGATTTCGACGATGCTACTTTCGAGCGCAGCGCGGCAGCGTTCGACGACCCGGATCATGTCGCTGTCGTCATTCATAATTATCGCTGGCGCCTCGGATTGGCTGAAGGCGATCCGAAATATAACGATGTGGAGAAGCGGCTTGCAGAATCTCCGGTCATCACGGTCCCGACCACCACGCTCGAAGGCGACGCCAATGGCGCACCGCATGCAGAGCCGAGCTCTTATGCGAAGAAATTCTCAGCCAGATATGAGCACCGGACCATCACTGGCGGCATTGGACATAATCTGCCGCAGGAAGCGCCGCAGGCTTTCGCGCAGGCGATCGTGGACATCGCCGCAAAATGATAATCGAGGGAACAGAGGCCAGTATCGCAGAGAGTTAGGATCGGAGAGCTCACATGGCATTCGTCTTCACTGTCAACGGCACCAGTCACAATGTCGACGTCGACGGCGACACGCCGTTGCTCTGGGTGTTGCGCGACGTGCTGGGTATGACCGGCACGAAATTCGGTTGCGGCATTGCATTGTGTGGTGCTTGCACGGTGCATGTCGACGGCGCTCCTACCCGTTCCTGCATCACGCCGATCGAGATCATCGGCAACTCCGAGATCACGACAATCGAAGCGATTGGCGCTACTGCGGCGGGTGCCAAGATCCACAAGGCGTGGCTCGACCGGGAGGTTCCGCAATGCGGCTACTGCCAGTCGGGGCAAATCATGTCGGCCGCGGCGCTGCTGGCGAGCAACCCACACCCGACCGACACCGATATCGATGACGCTATGTCGGGCAATATTTGTCGCTGCGGCACCTATGCGCGCATCCGCGAGGCGATCAAACAAGCCGCGGAAACGAACGGTTAGTGAGGCCGACAATGATTCTCGATCGCATCGCTTCTTACGCCAGAAAGTCAGATCGACCCGCTTTTGGCAAACCTCTCTCTCGGCGTAGTTTTTTACGGGTCGGAACGGCCGCCGGGGGTGGCCTCGTGCTGAGCCTGAGCCTGCCATTCCCCAACGGCGAAGCCGATGCGGCTGACGCCCACGATTTCGTGCCGAACGCCTTCATCCGTATTGGTGGCAACGGGCAAGTTGTCCTGACCATGCCGTATGTCGAGATGGGACAGGGCACCTACACATCAATTCCTATGCTGATCGCTGAAGAGCTTGAGGTGGATCTCAAACAGGTGCAGGTCGAGCATGCCCCGCCAAATGAAAAGCTCTACGCAAACCCGTTGCTCGGAGTGCAGGCGACCGGCAATTCGAACGCGATACGCGGAGCATGGCAGCCACTGCGGGAAGCTGGCGCGGTCGCGAGAACCATGCTGGTGGCGGCAGCTGCCAAGCGCTGGAATGTCGAGCCGGCGTCTTGTCGCGCGGAAAGCGGTGAGGTGTTGCATCCGCCGACCGGAAGACGCGGTACATACGGCGAGCTCGCCGCCGACGCTGCGCGCGTACCCATTCCCGAAAACGTCGCGCTCAAGCGGCCGCAAGATTTCAAGCTCATCGGCACACCGGCCAAGCGGTTGGACACGCCAGCCAAGGTCAACGGCACGGCCATCTATGGCATCGACGTTCGGCCGCCCGGCGTGAAGATCGCCACACTGGCGCAATCACCCGTGTTTGGTGGTCGCGTACAAAGCGTCGATGACACCGCTGCCAAAGCCGTCAAAGGTGTGCGCCAGATTGTCCGGCTTGACGATGCCGTCGCTGTTGTCGCCGACCATATGGGGGCTGCGAAGAAGGGGTTAGCAGCACTCGCGATCGAATGGGACGACGGTCCGCACGCCAAGCTCGGCACCGCTGACATCGCAAGCGAGCTCGAACAGGCGACGCTTAAGTCAGGCGCGGTCGCGCAGACCATCGGCGACGTCGATAAGGCCTTGGCTAGTGCCGTTACCAAAGTCGAAGCGATCTACCAGGTTCCGTTCCTCGCACACGCCACAATGGAGCCGATGAATTGCACCGTTCACGTCCGCCCGGACGGCTGCGAAGTCTGGGTCGGTAGCCAAGCAATCGCGCGCTGCCAAGGGGCTGCCGCCAAGGTCACAGGCCTGCCGTTGGATAAGGTAGTGGCGCACAATCATCTGATCGGCGGCGGTTTCGGCCGTCGGCTGGAGAGCGACGGCGTCGCACGCGCTGTCGAGATCGCCAAACAAGTCGATGGTCCCGTCAAGGTGGTGTGGACCCGCGAGGAAGACATCCAGCACGACATGTATCGGCCTTATTGGTTCGACCGGCTAACTGCCGGTCTAGACGACAAGGGGATGCCCGTCGCTTGGAGCAATCGCTACGCGGGATCTTCGATCATAGCGCGATGGCTCCCTCCGGGATTCAAGAACGGGCTTGATCCCGACAGCACCGAGGGTGCGATCAACCTAGTCTATGCGCTGCCGAATCTACGCGTCGAATACGTGCGGGCGGAACCGCCGGGCATTCCGACCGCCTTCTGGCGCAGCGTCGGGCCGTCGCACAATGTCTTCGTGACCGAAAGTTTTATGGACGAACTGGCGGCGGCGGCGAAGCAGGATGCAGTTGCCTATCGGCGCGCCCTGCTCGAGCATTCGCCGCGCGCCAAAGCCGTCCTTGAACTTGCCGCCGAAAAGGCCGGCTGGGAACAGCCACTCCCGCAGCGAGCCGGCCGCGGCGTGTCTCTTCAGTTCGTCTTCGGCACCTATCTGGCGCAGGTTGCCGAGGTCGTAGTAGCCAAGGACGGCAAGGTTCGGGTCCGCCGCGTGGTCTGCGCCGTCGATTGCGGCATTCCCGTCAATCCCGACACCATCCAGGCCCAGATCCAGAGCGCGATTATCTTTGGCGTCACCGCTGCCCTTTATGGCGAGATCACGCTCAAGAGCGGCCGCGTCGAACAAACCAATTTCGACACCTACCAGATGCTTCGCATGAACGAAGCGCCGGCGATCGACGTGCATATTGTCCAGAGCTCTGAAGCACCAGGAGGCATGGGCGAAGCGGGAACCTCGGCGATCGTTCCCGCGGTCGCCAACGCGATCTTTGCCGCAACCGGCAAGCGCCTACGCAAGATGCCGATCGATGTCAGCATGCTGAAACAACCGGTGTGATCCGAGTCGCCCCCTGCAAGGTGAAAAGGTAGATGTTAGCCTGCGCTCGCATCTGGCGTGCCTTCCATCATCAGCGAGACGGCAATTAGGACAAATGATACCGCTACTTTAGCTCGTCTCAGCATGACTATTCCTCCTCTCGGTAAACCGCACCGAAATCTGTCGCTTCGCCGAGTTTATCCGCTGCTTAACCCAGTTCTTGCCTTGAGGTTCGTGCGAAGAAAATCGATCAATGCGCGCAGCGACGCCAGGTTCTGCCGCCTGCTTGGGTAGTACAGGAAAAATCCCTCGGACGGTGGCGGTATCCAGGCTTCCAGCAAGGGGACCAGCTGCCCGGTCGCTATCATCGGCGCGGCAAATTCTTCGAGCACGTAAAGGACGCTCGCGCCGCCCACTGCGGCCTGAACCAAAAGGCCAGCTTCGTTGGCGATCAAAGAGCCCTCGACCTCAATCTCGACTACCTTGCTCCCGATGGCGAACCGCCATGGCGCGAATGCGCCGCTCGGAAAGCGCAAGCGGATGCAATTGTGCGCGTGTAGGTCCTGCGGTTTTGCTGGCTGCTGATGCCGCGCCAGGTAATCCTGCGCAGCAACGACGACAACACGTAGGTCGTCGGTCACGCGCACCGCGATCATGTCGCGCGCAACGCGGTGACCGAGACGCGGCGTCGTATCGGCTGGCGACGATGTCGGTCAGCGCGCGTCGTACGCCCCGGCGGTTGGGTTGCCACTTACACATGTGGGATATTCTGAACGGCGGATCACCGACCACGCCGATATACACTGCGATCGAGTCATTGGGCTCGACGCTTCCAGTCCGGCCCAACCCGGCAGCGTCGCGGCTGGAAGCAATGCACGGTTTCTGCGAAATGGCCGGGCTCGAGGCTATTGAGACGCACGTCATCCGCATTCCTGTGAGATACGCCAACTTCGATGATTTTTGGGATTCGAATACTGTACCTGTTGGGCCGCAGGGCAAAGTGATTGCCGGCATGTCGCTCGCTCCGACACTTGCCGTAGTGCTGCTGTTGGCTCGCACCCCGACGAATGCCGCGCGTCGAGGCGGCGGTTCGGCCTTTGACGGGTCTTGGAGTGTGGCAATCTACACGCAGCGCGGGGACTGCGGTTCCGTGCGTGTAGCAGCACGGATCGTCGGCGGCCGCGTTTATTCTGCGGACCAAAGCTACCAAGCGAGTGGCGGTGTAAGCGCTAACGGCGCAGTCCGAGTGAGCGTTGCCGGCTTT
>JBKPIZ010000200.1:0-17985 GCA_046730495.1 Pseudomonadota bacterium | reverse complement strand
GCAACGCCGCGTGCCTCGACCGTGCCGACCGCCGGCCGCAATCGGCCGCGCCCGGAAACCGGCCCGATGGAGCCGCAGCCGCAGGCGTAGCTAAATCGCTTGCTCGCCCATCATCCGCGATCGCGTTTTGCTGTTATCTTTCCCGCGCGCAAGGCTGAGCGGGGAGGATAACCCATGCGCCAGATGATCTTGGTCGGCTTTTTACAGGCGCAGAACTGCACCAATCTCGCGAGCTCCTGGCGCCATCCGCAATCGCGCACCGACAGCTGGTCGCCAGATTTCTATCGTCACATCGGCCGCGTGCTGGAGGCCGGCAAATTCCATCTCGGCTTTTTCGATGATCGCCTGTCGATGCCGGACATGTATGGGCGCAATCACGCCCACACCGTCCAGCACGGCATTCGTTGCGTAAAGCTCGATGCCGTCACCGTGCTTACCGTGATGGGCATGGCGACCGAACGGCTCGGCCTCGGCGCCACCTATTCGACGAGCTATTACGAACCTTTTCACGTTGCGCGCGTATTCGGCACACTCGATCTGATGACCGGCGGCCGCGCCGCCTGGAATGTCGTCACCTCGCTTAACGACGGCGAAGCGCAGAATATGGGCCGCGACGAGGTCATCGGCCACGACGCGCGCTACGATCGCGCTGACGAGTTCATGGAGATTGTGCTCGGGCACTGGGACACCTGGGAAGACGATGCCATCGTGCAGGACAAAGCGAGCGGTTTGTTCGCTGCGCCCGACAAGGTGCATCGCCTGGATTACGAGGGCCGCTATTATCGCTCGCGCGGGCCGTTCACGGTGCCGCGCTCGGCGCAAGGCCATCCGGTGATCATCCAGGCCGGATCAAGCGGCCGCGGCAAGACTTTCGGCGCGCGCTGGGGCGAGGTGATCTTCGTCGTCTATCCGAATATCGAAGTGGGTAAGCGCGACTACGCTGCGTTCAAGGCCGAGGTGGCGCGCTTTAACCGCGACCCCGACCACGTCAAGGTCACGCATCTCATCAATACCGTGGCGGCGGCGACCAAAAGCGAGGCCGAAGACAAATGGGCGGGAATCAAAAAACTGCCGCTTGAAATCGATGCGCTGTCGCTGCTTTCTGAAGCGCTCAATTTCGATTTTGCCAAAAAGGGGATGGACGAGCCGTTCACCGATGCGGAAATGGAGGAGATGTCCGGTCTGCAGGGCATCCGCGATCGCGTGACGAGCGTGAAGAAAAATCCGACGGTGCGCGAATTCATCGAGATCAGCGGTCGCGGGCGCGTGCACAATCCGATCGTCGGCGGGCCGAAGGAAGTCGCCGACCAGCTGGAAGCGTGGTTAGCCGCGCCGGCCTGCGATGGTTTCGTGCTCTCCGCTACGCACGTGCCCGGCGCTTATGAAGATTTTGTCCGCTTTGTGATTCCGGAACTGCAGCGACGTGGTTTGTTCCGCAAGGATTTTGCCGGCGCGACGCTGCGTGAGAATCTTGGGCTGCCGAGACCGACAACCGGCGCCTGGCGGACACCGGTATGAAATTATGAACGAATCTGCACTATGGTCGCGGCATGGGGAACCGCTGTAAACTGAAATCGTGGAACTCAAAATCGCCTGTGAAAGCGCTGGGCGGGAGCGGAACGAAATCGCGGCCGCCGAGTTTGAATGCGCGAGGGAGTTCGGGGATCACAATGTTGCGATCAGCGATTTTCGTAACGACAAGTTTGCTCGCTGCAATGCCGATGCTGGCAATCGCTCAGAGCGCCTCCCACAATTTCTCAGGACTTTGTGCCTTTTACCCCGCCCACGGCAACGGGCTCACCGCGGCGCATCGCACCCTGCCATTCGGCACCCGCGTTCGGGTAAGCGATCCGAAAAGCGGTCGAACTGTTACCGTGACCATCAACGATCGCGGTCCATTCGGCAAGCATCGCGTTCTTGATCTGTCACCGAGCGCCGCGCGAGCGCTCGGAATGATCAGCCGCGGCGTTATTTTTGTTAAAGCTGAAGTGCTGTAAGTTTTCCGGACCAACTACGCTTTTATTTCCGCGCGCATCAATTCAATCGCAGCTCGGTGATGTGACGTGGGTCGGGCTTGAGCTCGCCCTTCTCGACGCGCTTGACGAGATCGGTCAGCACGGCATTGGCGCGGCAGGGTAAGCCGAGTTTTTCGCCTTCGCGCACGACAAAGCCGTTGAGAAATTCGATTTCGGTGCGGCGGCCCTTCTGCATGTCCTGACCCATCGACGGGCGCTGACCGGCGGCCGTGCGCGCCGCATCTTTGAAGCGCTGCGCGTCGCAGGTTTGCATCGCCGCCTCGTCACCTTCGCCGGCGCGCGCGATAGTTTCAGGCTCGAGATGCAGAATTTCCTCGAGCTCATAGCCGAGCGATTGCCCGACGCGGATCGCTTCGGAGCCGAGCCGGGTGGCGAAACGCCGGATCGGATCGTTCTTGAGCATTTCGCCGCCGGGAAGCCCGGTGCAGGCGGAGAGACCGTTCTGCATCGCATTGGCGACAAGCTTAGACCAGCGCTCGCCCCATAGATTGCTTGTGACCTTGGCGCTGTCGGCAAACGCCACCAGCCGGCACACTTCTTCGGCACGCGGAGTGACGCGGCCATGGACCTCGCCGGTGCGAAACACCGTATGCGCAGCGCCATGCTTGGCCGCACCCCGATGAATAAGCCCGGGCTCCGGCAGATTGACGGTGATGCTCGAGGCGACACAGCCGAGCGTCTTGCCCCAACCGACGACGCCGGCGACGGTCGGCTCGTTGATGCAATTCTGCAGCGAAACGACATAGCCGTCCGGCGCCAGATATTGGCTGATCAGCATCGTCGCCCAGGCGGTGTCGTAGGATTTCATGCAAACGAAGGCGATATCGATCGGGTTTTCCTTGGCGAGCTGCTGCGCATCGGTGACATGGAGCGCGCGCACCGGCACGGTGAATTCCGGTTCTTTCATCGCATGCGTGACGCGCAGGCCGTGCTTGCGCATGTGCTCGACATGGGCTGGCCAGGGATCGATGAAGGTCACGTCTTCGCCGGCCTGAATCATGTGCGCGCCGGTATAGCCGCCGACCGCGCCGGCACCGACGATCGCAATCTTTCGGGCCATCCTGTCCTCCCGTTATCGCAAAGCTTGCACCAAAGGTTGGCGGCAAACTAGCGAGCGCATCGCCGCTAAGCCATAGGCTTGCGGCTTAACCGCGCGCCGAATACCCGCCATCCACCGGCAGCGCGGCGCCGGTCACGAAATCCGATGCCGGACTGCACAAAAATACCGCCGCTCCGGCCAGGTCGTCGGGCGCGCCCCATCTTGCTGCCGGCGTGCGTGCGAGGACGAAGTCGTGAAGGTCGGTGACTTGCTGCCGCGCTCTGCGCGTGAGGTCAGTATCGATCCAGCCGGGCAGGATGGCATTAACTTGGATGTTATCCGGCGCCCACGCGCAGGCGAGCGATCGCGTGAGCTGCACCAAACCACCCTTGCTCGCGGCATAAGCGGCGACACTCGCCGCGCCGAACAGCGAATACATCGAACCGATATTGAGGATCTTGCCGCGGCCGGCCGCCTTCATATGCGGATAGGCGGCTTGCGCGCAGAACAACGCGGCGCCGAGATTGACGTCCAAAATCTCGTGCCACTCCTGTTCGGAAATTTGTTCAGGAGGCTTTCTTCTGTTCATCCCGGCATTGTTGATGAGAATGTCGCAGGCGCCGAAATCCCCGACCACGTTTTCGATCAATTTGCGGCATGACGATGCGGACGAGGCCTGCAACGCATAGAAGCTGCATCGCGGCGCGAAGGCATGCAATTCCTTGATCGCTGCTTGCGCCTTACCTTCATCGCGCGCGGCAATGGCAATCGAAGCTCCGGCGCGAGCAAGCCCGCGCGCCATGGCAAGGCCCAGACCGCCATTGCCGCCGGTGACGATCGCCACGCGGCCGGTAAGATCGAAAGGGTTCACGGGCGACTCCGAAAGTGGTTCGTGATAGGTCAAGTTGACCCCCAGGGAAGGGGTCGATTTGGCCATCTAGACTAGCCTGCAGGTCATCGGCAATGCCGCTGCAAAATCGCGTCGACCCGTTCGGCGAACTTTTGACCGACCCGGCGCGCGGCGCTTTCATGGGCAATCGCGGCGGGCGCTTTCACACCGACGCGCGGACGCTTACAGCGCGGCGCTGGGCTTCGCGGCAATGGATCTGCTGCTTGCTCGCGTTCAAAGGACGGCATCGCGACGTATGGGGACGATTCTACACCGAGTTGTTTTTTCTCGATGAGCCGACCGCGCTCGCCGCCGGCCACCGGCCCTGTTTCGAATGCCGGCGACGGGATGCGGACAGGTTCGCCGAATTTTGGCGCATCGCGCACCATTTACGCCGCCGTCCGCGCGCCGCGCAGATGGATCAGGTGCTCCACCGCGAACGTTTGCGGGGCCGCGCCAAGCGCCGGCAGCGGCACAGCATCGACGGCTTGCCGGACGGCGCCGTCATAGCGCTGGACGACGCAGCTTTCGCTGTCCGCGGCGATGCGCTCTTGCTCTGGACGCCGGAGGGTTACCGAGCGCGTGTTCCGCGGCCGCGCGGCACGATGGTCGACGTGCTCACGCCGCCCGCGATCCTTGGTGTGCTCGGCGCCGGCTATCAGCCGCGTTGGCATCGGACTGCGGCGCGGCTCTAACCCCGAAACGCAGCCTTGATTGTCTCCACCGTTGCGCCGGGCGCGCGCGCCGCACTGATGATGCGCGCCTCCTGCTTGGCCAGCCCATCAAGCGCCGTTTTCATGGCGTCGATCTTATCGACCGGCACGACGACGGCGCCGTGGCGGTCGGCGTGAATGAGATCGCTGCTCGTGACCGCCATGCCGTGAACCGTCACGGGAACGCCGAACTCGACGACATGCACATAGGCGTGCGATGGCGCAAACGAGCCGGCGAGCATCTGAAATCCGGGGGCGACGGCGGGAATATCGCGCACCGAGCCATTGGTCACGGTGCCAAGGCAGCCGAGCGCCTGGTGCACATTGGTCTGCACCTCGCCCCAGAATGCGCCGTAGCCTGGCGGCTCGTCTTTGTCTTCAATGACAACAACGCGCGGCCGCGGTGCCGCGGCCACGTAATCGAGATATTCCATCCGTTTTTGCATGTAGCTTGGGCCGCTCACCTTGTCGCGGGCGCGAATGGTGACGGTCTTGGCGAAGCCGACCATCGGCGGCAAATCGGGAAACGGACAGTGCAGATGCACGGCGGTATAGCCGGCGCCGCGGCGCTCGGGCGCGACGATTTCGATCAAGTTGCAGACGGTCGGCGTATCGATCGACCGCAGAAAAGCGAATTGACTGTCCGAGACCACGACATTTCCCCCTTTTTGCATCAGCATCAATGCAGCTCCAATATCGACGTTTAATCCCAAGTTGCCGCGACGATCGCCGCGATGATCACTTGGACAACAACAATTACGGCCACGCAACCGGCCCAGCCAGCCGCTGCCCAAGCAAAGCCGGTGATGAAGGCGCCCGCGCTGCCGCCGACATAGTAGATCGATACATACAGCCCTACCGCGGACGAACGTCCCTCTTTGGCCGAGAGCGTGACATAGCCGGTCGATATCGCCTGGCAGACCATGCCGCAGACCGCGCAGAGAGTCAGCCCGGCGATGATCAGCACAATCGGCGGCGCCAACAGCAGCAATGCGCCGACCACCCACAGCGCGACGACCCCAAGCACGAAGCGGCGGCGTCCGAACAGCGCAATCGCGCGGCCGACCCAGGGCACGATCGGGCTACTGACCAGATAGGTGACAAATAAAGCGCCGAGCAGCGTCGGCGAAAAGCGGTAGGGCGGCGCAGCCAGATGAAAGTTCACGTAGGTGAACGTTGCGACGAAGTTGAACAGCACGCCGAAGCCAATGGCATAGGTCGCGACAAGCCGCTGGTTGCGCAAATGCCGCAGCATTTGCATGGCCGAGGTTGCAAGCCCGCCGGAGCGGGTGAAATTCCGCTCCCGGGGCAGGGTGGTGGCGACAATGACGGCGGCAACGAGCGTGAGCAGCGCCACCACCTGGAATGCTGCGCGCCACCCGATCACGTCGGTCAACAGGCCGGGGACAAAACGTCCGCTGAAGCCGCCGATTGCCGACCCGGAAATATAAAGCCCGGCGACACGCGTCACCTCGGCCGGGGGCCATTCGTCGCCGATATAGGCGACCGTGACGGCGAAAATCGGCGGCAGCAATAATCCCTGGACGAAGCGCCAGACGATGAGCTGCGGCACGCTGCCGGCGAAAGTCATGATCAACATCGGCACCACCACCGCGAACATCGCAGCGGTGATCAGACGCTTGCGGCCGACGACATCGGCGACCGCCCCGGTGAATGGCGCCGAGAGCGCGATCGCTGCGGTGCCCGCGGTCATCAACGCGCTGATCTCGCCGGCGCTGACATGAAATTCGCGCGCCAATTCTGGCAGCAGCGCTTGCGGCGAATAGAGATTGACGAAAGCGGCAAAGCCCGCAGTGGCCACCGCGAGGCTTCGTGAATCGAAAGCCATGAGACATTATCGACGAGCGGGGCGCCGAAAGCACGCCCATAGCGCTGCAGGTGCAGACGCGCTTTAAGCGCGCAGCCGATAGACGTTCGCCTTGGGCCGCTCTTCCTCATGCGTGAGCGCACCATCCTCGATGTAGAGGATGCGATCCGCGAATTCGAGCAGTCGCGTGTCGTGGGTCACGACCAGGACAGCGCGGCCGTGATCTCTGGCGATGCCGGAGAGGATGGTCATGATCGCCTGGCCGTTGGCGCCGTCGAGCGCAGCGGTCGGCTCATCGGCGAGGATCGCGGACGGCTCGGCAACAATCGCGCGGGCAATCGCGACGCGCTGCTGCTCGCCGCCGCTCAAATCGCGCGGAAACGCCTTGGCCTTATGCCCAAGGCCAACGCGTTCGAGGACTTGGCGCGATTTGGCCTTGGCGCGCCGGCGCTGCTCGCCGCGGACGTCGAGCGCTAGACGCACGTTCTCCGCGGCGGTCAGTGTGGGGAACAGATGAAAGGATTGAAAAACGAACCCGATGTGCTGCCGGCGAATGCTGGCGAGCTGCTCCGGGCCTGCGCCTTGCGTCGCATGTCCGCAGATGAACAGGCTGCCCTCGGTCGGGGCCAGCATGCAGCCGAGAATCGATAACAGCGTGGTCTTGCCGCTTCCCGACGGTCCCATGAGCACCGTCAATTTGCCGCCGGGAATCGACAGGTCGATGTTTTTGAGTGCGCGCACCTGGCCGGCGCCGGCGCCGAGCAGTTTGCTCACATTGCGCGCTTCGATGGCAGGGATAATCATCGCGACATCACCATCACCGGATCGATGCGAACGACGCGAATGATCGCGGTTACTGCCGAACCGACGCACATCACAATCGTGAGTGCGAATAATCCGCCGATCAAAGCAGGGGTGATAACGATGGGCAGCGCGCTCTTGGCGGTCACCAGGACCACCACATATCCGATTGCGGTGGCAAGCGCGAAACCGATCACGGCGTTCAATAGTGCCTGCCAGATGATCACCCGGTAGATGTAGCGATTCGAACAGCCGATCGCGCGCAGCGTGGCAAATTCGTACAAATGATCTTTTGGTGCTGGAATAGAGCGTCTGCGCGACGATGACGGTGCCAACGATGACGCCAAGCAATGCGCCGGCGAACAGCGCGGCGCCGGCGCCGGTGCCGAACAGCCAAAACGATCGGCTGCGATCGCGAAACTGCGCCGGCGTCAGCACGTCGGCGTCGGGCACGGCGGCTTGCATGTCGTGCTGGACGCTGTTGGCGTCCGCGCCGGGCCGCAAGCGGATCATGAAATGATTGAACTTGGTCGGCGGCAGCCCGATATAGGCGCGGGCGAGCCCGAGATCGGCAAAGATATATGGCGTGGTCGTGAACGAGCGGATGCCGTCGGTAACCGCGGCGACAGTGGCTGGCTGGCTGCGAATCTCCGCGGTAGAGCCGATGCCGGACCCCCCCAAATCGCCGAAATAGGTCTTATCGACCGCGACAGCATTGCTACCGTGCAGCGCGTCAACATTGCCCTCGACCAAATTCCAAGGCGCCAGCGCGCCGGCGTCGCGGTCCGATCCAATCACGAAGACCGGCTTCACGCGGCCGTCGACCTGCCGCCGCCAGTCGGCAAAGCCGATCACAACCGGGATCACCGAGGCCACGCCATTGATGCCCGGCAGGCGGTCGCGCGTCCTTATGTCCAACTGCGTCAGGTCTTCAAAACTGCTGGCGCCTTTCGAGACCACCCAGAGATCGGCGGCGGCATGATCGATCATCGTCGTGACCATGCGACCAAAACCGAGATAGAGTCCCATCTGCACCATGACTAGCACAACCGAGAACACGATGCCGACCAATGTCGCGATGAAGCGCAGCCGGTCTTGAAACAGATTTCGTGAGGCCAGCGTTAGAACGAGCGACATAATCGATCACAAACTGTTGTTTGGTCCCGGACGGCTCTATCTGAGGACAAAATCGCGCAGGCCATCGCCCCGAGCCGCCGATTTGTCGCTCTACACGTGCGCAACAACGCGTGATCGATCGGGCCTGTTCCAATTGTGGCGGGGCCCGCGATTGGTTGTAAGTCTCGGGAACTAATGAAATTCCCGCACGTTAACGGCGCGTCCGACACCGCGCGACTCGGGCTGCAGACTTGGGCTGCAGAACTGAGTTGCAGACCTTGAGCCGCGGGTGTTCGCGATTGCCGGGGGCGGGGGTCTGACTGCCAAAGGACCAGAGGATCGGTGAAGCCAAATACATTCCGCAACACGACCCCAACCAGATTTTCACCGAACAGCGCCGCGACCGAGAGCGGCGGTAACATTAAAGAGAGCGGGAGCTTCCTATGGCGAGGCTCGATTTTCCTGATTGTCCGTCGGTGCGGCCTGGGGCAGAGCCGGCCGGTCTGCAGGCCTCATCGAGCAATTCGGGGGCGCTGTCGCTGCCCGATCGCGTCCCTTGGGATTGCCCGGGCGCGCGGGAAATCGGCTTCACCATCCCCGAGCGCTACAATGCGAGCGCGGTCCTGTTCGACAATTTGGTCGTTGGGCGCGGCGACCGGCCCGCCGTCATCGGGCCAGCCGGTGGGCGCAGTTACGCGCAACTTGCCGCCGATGCGGCGCGCTGGGGCAACGCCTTTATCGCCCTCGGTCTGTCGCGCGGCGACCGGATCCTTCTCGTCCTCGATGACACGCCGATTTATCCGACAGCGTTCTTCGGCGCCGTGCGCGCCGGATTTGTGCCGATTTTGATCAATGTGCTTACCCCGCCGGACCTGCTGCGGTTCTATCTCGAGGATTCCGGCGCCGAGGCCGCGGTTGCCGAAGCCGAGTTTCACGATCGTTTCGAGACCGCGTGCGGCGGCCGTACGCCGCTAAAGACGCTCGTCGTCGTCAACGGTGAGCCAAGCGCGGCGTTGAGCGGCGTCGATGTCAAGAAAGCAAACGAATGGATCGTATCGTTTGCTGATCGATTGCCGAGCGCCGACACACACTACAACGACATGGCGTTCTGGATGTACTCGTCAGGGTCGACCGGCCGGCCCAAAGGCATCGTGCATCTGCAGCACGACATGACCTATACGCATCAGTCCTATGCGCGCGCGGTGCTCAAGCTCGCACCCGACGACGTTTGCTTTTCGGTGCCGAAGATTTTCTTTTCCTACGGCTTCGGTAATTCGATCACCTTTCCATTTTCGGTCGGCGCGGCGTCTTTGCTGATGCCCGGGCGAGCGACGCCGGCGGCGGTATTCGCGGCGATCGCGCAGTATCGGCCGACGGTGTTTTACGGATTACCGACGCTCTACACGCTGTTGACCCATGCGCCGGAAATCAAGGACGCCGATTTTTCCTCCGTGCGACTTGCGGTGTCCGCCGCCGAAATTCTCTCGACCGAGATTTATAATGCCTGGAAGCAGGCGACGGGACTTGAAATCGTCGAGTGCCTCGGCTCCACCGAAATGCTCAACGTTTATCTGTCGAACACGCCTGAACACAAAAAGCTCGGCTCTGCGGGCATGCGGGTGCCCGGGTACGAAATCGTGCTCAAAGACGATTTCGGCAACGAAGTGCCGGACGGGCGCGAAGGCACGATGTGGATTCGCGGCCATTCCGGCACGCCGCAGTTCTGGAACGAGCCGAAGCTAACTGCGAAGACGATCCGCGACGGCGGCTGGCTGTGCACCGGCGATCGCCTGGTCCGCGATGCGGATGGATTTTACTTCTTCCACGGCCGCAAGGACGACCTCGTGAGAGTTTCAGGTCAATGGGTCAATCCGATCGAAGTGCAGCGCTGTCTTCTCGAACATCCCACAGTGCGTGAATGCGTCGTGCTGCCGATCGAATTGCCGGACAAACGAACGACGCTGAAGGCGTTTGTCGTCCTGAAAGCCCCGAATGCCGATGCCAAAGCGGCGACCCGCGCGCTGCAGGATTACGTGAAACAAAAACTGGTGCCCTACAAATATCCGCGTTTGGTCGAGTTCCTGCCTGAGCTGCCCAAGACGGGAACCGACAAAATCGACCGGCAGGCGCTGCTCACAGGCGCAGTCAAGCTCAGGCGTGTCGCATCTATCGCCGCGCGATCAGGAAGCCCGACTACGCCGCCACGTCGGCGGTCAATCGGCAACAGAGGGGGCGCCGCATGAGGAACCAACGCGCCAAAAATCTGCAGCTTGCGGGCATCGAACTCGTTCTGCCGACGGTGCTGTGTATTGACGGCCGGCAATCCAAAGGAGGGCGGACCATGCTCACGGTCGGCTACGCCACCAGCTTTGTCGACACGATTGTGGCGCCGCTCGTTGGCGAGTGGCTGGCGCGACATTTTCATCGGCGTTTTACCGAACACGGCCGCGGCGCCGAAGGCGATCTCGCCGCCGAAGCGTTCTACGACATGCTCGCAAGTCATTTCGGGCGTGAGACGCCTTTCCTGGCGGCGATTGTCTCGCAGCCCCACAACGATCGTCAGCGCCGAGGCAATGGCGATGTGCTGTCGAGGTTCATGAGCGGTGCGGGACTGGCGCGATGGACTTTCGAGGGCGTGGCTCGCGCTTTCATTAATCCCCGAACGGGCGCCGCTCAGGTCGCTTTCGAGCCGCTGCCCGGCGGCATCGAATTGGCGAATGCGGATAAGTTTGATTTACCCGGCCACAAACGGGCGAATGGAACGACCGCGTGGTACGGCTTCGGGGTCCCAATGCGCGATCCCGCCGATATTGTCCTGATGCTTCGCAACCAGATCGGCGCTTCCCGCCACGCTCACGGGCATGCGAGGCGTGCCGCCCATGCCTGAGCATTCGCACCGCGGTCACATCGGCCAGGCGCAGACCGTCAGAGCGAGCCAATCGCAAACAAGCCAGGCGCTCAAGAATCTCCGCGCCTTCGCTATTGTGATGGTGGTGTCGTTTCATTCGGTGCTGGCCTATTTGGCTTCGCAGCCGGCCGCGCCCGAACCTTTCGACAATCCTCCCTATCATTGGCTGGCGACGCCAATTCTGGACAGCCAGCGCTGGCTTGGATTCGATATTTACGCCGCGCTGCAATACGTCGCGCTGATGCCGGTGATGTTTTTCCTGTCCGGAATTTTCGTCTGGCCGTCTCTCGTTCGCAGAGGCAGCTGGAATTTCTTTTATAGCCGCCTGTTGCGCATCGGTTTGCCGTTTGTCTTCGGCGTCTACTTGCTGATGCCGATCGCCTACTATCCGGTTTTTCGCGTCACTGCCGCTGATCCAAGCTGGCTCGCTTATTGGCGGCATTGGACCGCGCTGCCGTTCTGGCCCGGCGGTCCGCTGTGGTTTTTATGGCAACTGTTGCTGTTCGACATTCTAGCGGTCGTGATATTTCTCACCGCGCCGCGGTTGATCGAGGCGCTGGGGCGCTTCTCGGCAAATCTAGGCGAGGCGCCGCGCCGGTATTTTCTCGCGCTATTGATCGTCTCTGCCGTTGCCTACGTCCCGCTCGCCCTGCTGTTCGGCGTCTCGAGGTGGATCGAATTCGGTCCCTTCGACTTTCAGGCCGATCGCCCGCTGCTTTATCTGGTTTATTTTTTCGCGGGCGTCGGCATTGGCGTGCAGGGCTATGACCGCGGATTGCTGCGGCCTGGCGGCGCGCTAGCGCGCGGCTGGCGCGTCTGGCTTGCCTGCGCCGGCGGCTCGTTCCTGTTGTGGATGATCTCGATGGCACCCTCGGCCTCTGGGCGCAGCAATGTCGTCATCGATCTCGGTTCCTACTTCGCCGTCGTCTTGGTCGTGGCGACCGTCTGCCTCGGCTGCGCCGCCGTCTTTTTGCGCTTTGGCAGCGCGCGCTCTGCACTTACCGATTCACTTTCCGAGAATGCTTACGCAATCTATCTCGTGCACTACGTATTCGTCGTCTCGCTGCAATACGCGCTGCTTGGCGCGGCATTGCCCGCGGTCGTCAAGGGTGTGCTGGTCTTTGCCAGCGCACTGCTCTTGAGCTGGGGCGTGGCTGTTGGAGCCTGGCGATTTGCCTCGCTCGCGCGGCAGTTTCGCGCCGCGAGTTCGCGCAAGGTGCGGCCGAGCGGCTGACAGCCTACAGCTGGCGGATCGAATCGAAATTCCAGGCCGCGGCACCGGCGTCGTTTTCGCCAATACGAAGCGTCTTATCATTGACGAAACGGTACGGCGGCACCGGCAGATTGAATGGCGCCGGCACGCCCGAGAATACCCGGCCCGCCGGGTCGTATTTGGAGCCATGGCACGGACAGAAATAACCGCCAAGCCAACCCGACACCGGCGTGGTCTCGCTCGCATTCGGATAGAACAAGGGGATGCAGCCGAGATGCGTGCAGATGCCGACCAGTACGCCGAATTCGGGCTTGAGCGAACGGTGCCAATTGGTGGCATAGGGCGGTTGCTGCAGTTGATCGGAATTGGGGTCGGCCAGCTGCGAGGTCAACTGCTTGCCCTGCATCGCGTCGAGCGTCTGTTTTGAACGCCGGAACACGAAGATCGGCCGCTGCCGCCACCGGACAAGAACCTGCTGGCCCTCGCCGATTTTGCTGATGTCGAGATCGACGGGTCCGCCGGCCGCCAGCGTCGAGGCGTCCGGATTCATTTGATCGACGAGCGGCACCAAAGTCGCCGCGGCCCCCACGGCGCCAACCATCGCGGTCGCGATATAGAGAAAATCGCGCCGCGTTCCCGTCGGCGGGTGGCCGGTCGCGCTCGATGCAGTGCTCGCCATAATTCGTCCTTTGCGATCCGTTGTGCGGGGAGCTTATGTCGCTTTCCGCGGGGCTTAGTCAATCAGTCAGTGCGGAGGCAATTGACTCCCCCTCGCCAGCGGGGAAAAGGGTAGGGAGAGGGGTTGAGAATTAAGGATTCAATGGCTTGGAGACGTCCGATGCGCGGTAAGGACAATTTGCGTAGTGCCGCCGAGGTCCTCGTCGATCAATTACGCATCCATGGCGTGCGCCACGTGTTCTGCGTGCCCGGCGAGAGCTATCTGGCGGTGCTCGATGCTTTTCATGACAGCGATCTCACCGTCACCGTCTGCCGGCAGGAGGGTGGGGCGGCGATCATGGCGGAATCGCTCGGCAAAGGGACAGGCCGGCCCGGCGTCTGCTTCGTGACCCGAGGTCCCGGCGCGACCAATGCCGCGCACGGCATCCACATCGCGCGCCAGGATTCCTCGCCAATGGTGATGTTCGTGGGCCAAGTCGCGCGCGATACCCGCGAGCGCGAAGCGTTTCAGGAGCTCGATTATCGCGCCGTTTTCGGTTCGATAGCCAAGTGGGTCACCGAGATCGACGACCCCACGCGCGTGCCGGAGCTCGTGTCGCGGGCGTTTCATACCGCCGCCAATGGCCGGCCCGGTCCGGTCGTGGTCGCCATTCCGGAAGACATGCTGGTTGAGCGCATCGCGGTCGACGATGCGCCGCCTTTTGCGGCCATCGAAACCTCACCGGGTGCGGCGGAACTGCAGAGATTCGCCGAACTCTTAAGCGGCGCGCGGGTGCCGATCGTGATCCTCGGTGGCAGCCGCTGGTCGCAACAAGCTTGCGACCGCATGGCCGCCTTTGCGAAAAAATATGCGCTGCCGGTCTGCACAACCTTCCGGCGCGGCCATCTGTTCGATCAGACCCATCCCTGTTACGCCGGCGATCTCGGCATCGGTCCAAATCCCAAGCTGCTCGAGCGCATCAAATCGTCAGACTTGGTGATTGCCGTCGGCGGGCGCCTGGGCGAATTGCCGTCGCAGCACTATACGCTGTTTGATATTCCCGGACCGCAAATGCCGTTCGTGCACGTGCATCCGGGCGCCGAAGAGCTGGGTCGGGTTTATAGTCCGCAGCTGGCGATCAATGCGACGCCGACCGCGTTTACCGTAGCTCTGGAAAATCTGACCTTCGCCCGCGCGCCGGCGGGCGAGGCCAAAACGGCCCATGCCGACTATCTCGCCTGGACCGAACAGCCGACCGAGCAGCCTGGCGCGGTGAATTTCGGCGCTGTCATGGTGTGGTTGCGCGAAAATCTCGCGCCCGATGCCGTCATTTGCAACGGCGCTGGCAATTATGCGGCTTGGATTCACCGGTTCTTTCGCTTCCGCCGCTTCGGCCAGCATGTCGCGCCGGTCTCCGGCTCGATGGGCTACGGCGTGCCGGCAGCGGTGGCAATGAAGCGGCTTTATCCGCAGCGCCAAGTCGTCTGCATCGCCGGCGATGGCGACTTCCTGATGAACGGCCAGGAATTTGCGACCGCGGTTCAATACGATCTGCCGTTCACCACAATCGTGTTCGACAACGGCATGTACGGCACCATCCGCATGCACCAGGAGCGCGAATATCCGGGCCGCATTTCGGCGACCGCCTTGCGCAATCCCGATTTCCCCGGCTATGCGCGCGCGTTCGGCGGTTTCGGCGCGTCGGTCGAGCGGACCGAGGATTTTCCGAAAGCCTTCCGCGACGCCGAGGCCTCGGGCAAACCGGCGATCATCCGCTTGGCGATCGATCCTGAATCGATCACGCCGGGAACGACGCTCGCCAAGATCCGCGCCAAGGCGCTTACGGAGAAGCGATAGCGAATCCTGATCGCCCGCCGTTGTGCCCAACCTCTGGAACGAATTGCCATTGCCGCGGATTGAGACCGCAGCGATGGAGTTCTTGCCAATGAAGACTTTTCTGGGTTGCGCCGCTTTGGCGCTTGCGATCGCTTTGATGAGCGTCCCTGCCGACGCCAAGGGCTGCCTCAAAGGCGCGGCGGTCGGCGGCGTCGCCGGCCACGTCGCCGGTCACCATGGCTTTATTGGCGCGGCCGCCGGTTGCGCGATCGGGCATCACGAGGCGAAGAAGAACGAGAAAAACGGAAAGAACAATCCCAATCAGCCGCAGTGATCGTGAGCCGCGCTTCAGCTTATTTGCGGATGATTTTCGGGATCATGCGCTATTCCGCTTTAATGCCGGCGGCCTTGATGATCGGCCACCACTTCTCCACTTCGCTTTTTTGAAAGGCATAAAGCCCTTCGGGCGTCTGCTGCTGGCGCGGATAAATCTCTTGCGCCAGATCGAGAAGCTTCTTGCGCGTGTCTGGGTCCTCGAGCGCTGCGACGATCGCGGCGTTGAGCTTGGCGATGATCGGTTTCGGCGTGCCTTTCGGCGCCCACATCGCGTGCCAAAATGAGAAATAGAATCCCGGCAGCCCCGCTTCGTCTGTGGTGGGAATGTCCGGCGCCACCGCAATGCGCTCCTTGGCGGTCACCGCGTAAGCCTTGAGGTCGCCGGATCGCACATGGATGAGTGAAACCGCGGGCGTATCAAGCTGGATGTCGGTGATGCCGGCGAGCAGGTCCTGTGTCGCCAGACCGGCGCTGCGGTACGAGATCATCTGCCATTTGACGCCGACCAGTTGCTCCATCAAGACGCCCGCCACATGGCTTGGACTGCCGACGCCGGATGTGCCCATGGTCGCCTTGTCGGGATTGGCCTTAAGCCAGGCGATCAGCTCTTTGAGATTGTTGGCCGGCATGGTCTTGCGCGCGTCGATCAGGAACGGCTGGGTGGCGACGAGCGCGACCGGCGCGAAATCGTTCAACAGATCAAAATCAAGCGCGTAGATCGCGCCATTGGCGACATTGGTTCCCCACATCCCCCACAACACCGTGTAGCCGTCCGGCGCGGCGCGCGCGGCGCGAGTCACGCCGATCGTGCCGGCGGCGCCGGCGGTATTCTCTACGACGACGGGCTGGCCCAATGTCGGCCGCATGCCTTGGGCGATGATCCGTCCCAGTGTGTCGGTCGAGCCGCCCGGCGCCAGCGGCACCACCATCATGATCGGATGTGACGGATAGTCGTCGGCGCAGGCCGGCAGCATGGCCGTTGCCGTTGCAGCGCAAATGACGGCGGCTGGAACAACCGAAACATGCTTGATCGTCATCGGCGCTTCTCCCTCCGCGACGCGTCCACCCATCATGCATAGAGGAGCAGCGCCAAAGTGCAAATCCATCCTCCGGCGCTGAACACGTTGCCGCGCATTGTGAATCGTGGTTCAGTTATTGTCGCGTTCTGGGATCCCATGCCCTATCGTCGGACCGAAAATGTCGAGCGGCGGCTTGCGGCCCGGCACGCCGCAATCATCGCTGCGGCGCGCGAAGCGGCAAGCGACGGCGGCATGGCGGCGGTGCAAATCGCTCCGGTGGCGCAGCGCGCCGGCATCGCCGCCGGAACGGTCTATCGCTATTTTCCCGGCAAGACCGATCTGATTGCAGCCATGCTTGCGGAAATTTCCGAGCGCGAGATCGGCGCATTACGGCGCGCGGCGGCCAACGCGCCGGGTCCCTTATCGGCGCTCGCTTGCGTGATCATGAGCTTTGCCGCGCGGGTGCTGCGCCATCCCCGGCTCGCTTTCGCGGCGATCTCCGAACCGGTCGACGCCGCGCTCGATCCGATCCGGCTGAAATTCCGGAAATTGCTGGCCGACGAATTTGCAAGGCGCATCACCGGCGCGATTGCCAGCGGCCATCTGCCGGAACAGGACGTGACACTCGCCGCCGTCGGCGTGCTCGGCCTCCTGGTCGAAGGAACGATCGGGCCGCTGGCGCCGCAATCGTCCGGGCGTGAGCGTGAATTGGTGCAATCGCTTGCCTTGACCGCTTTGCGCGGGCTCGGCCTTGCCGATCCGCGGGCGCGCGGTTTGGTCGTGCAGACGAAAATGACAAACGATTGACGGTAAACGCGACTCAGAAGGAAGAATGTTCTCGCTCAATGCGAGAGCAGGACCGGCACAGTCATCGATTCGAATATCGATCGAGTCGCGCCGCCGAGCACGAATTCACGCAATCGCGAATGACCGTAGCCGCCCATCACCATGAGATCGGCGCCGCTGTCGGCGGCGTGCGACAATAGCGCGTCGCCAACATCGATGTTGCCGCCGGAAATGCGATGGACATCCACTTTAAGTCCGTGGCGGGCGAGATGCTGGCCGATGTCGGCGCCTTCGATCTCGTCCTGCTTGCCGCGCTCGCTGGCGACGATGACAATTTCGACGCGACCGCTCTTGCGGATGATCGGTATGGCGTCGGCGACGGCGCGGGCGGCGGTGCGGCTACCGTCCCAGCAAACCATTACATTGTCGATTTTGAATGGCGCCTTTTGAATGTACGGCACCATGATCATCGGCCGGCCGGATTCGAACAGCGTGGTCTCGCCGATGACCTGCTCCATGCTGCTGATTTCCGGTTGCGCCTGGCCGACAATCGCAAGATCGAAACGCCGCGCCATGCGGGCGAACTGATCGCTGGCGCCGGCGAGGCTGGCGCTCGTCGTCAGCGATTCGGCGGAAATCCCGGCTTGGTCGGCGGCGGCGGTGAAACTCTTGATGGCGGCTTCGGCGGCGGTTTCGCTATCCTCGCGCTGGGTCTCGATCACTTCTGCCGGAATGTAGCCGGCGCCGGAAATCGGCACGATGGGATCGTAAATGAACGCGACGCCGGTCAAGTGCGCTTGCAAAGCG
>JBKPIZ010000199.1:0-2433 GCA_046730495.1 Pseudomonadota bacterium | reverse complement strand
CTATACAAGTCTTCCAGCGCCGAATCGGCGCTGCTTGCCGTCTAATCCGCGAATAAAGCGGGACCGGCGAATAACCGGCCCCAGCGTCACATACGCAGTATTTTTATTTCTGGGGAGAGGATGGGCAGCTGTCCAATCCTGAGCAAAATGCAGCCGTCACAGAAGCCGCGGCACCATCCCCCAATTTGCTTCCTGCAATCTCTAGGACTGCATCTGGTAGTTCGTCGTTGAACACGTCTTCATCACAAAGCGCTGTAGCAGACTCGTTCATAGTGTTGATCCTTCTGTCCGCTGATAACACGGCCCAATACAGTCCATCGGCACCGAGCTGCCACTCCTCGCTTAACCCGGAAACCAAAACGCGATAGAGGCAATCAGTCAAAAGCCAACTTTAGCGGCTCCGCCTCAGGGGCCCGCTTTCTTTTTGGCCGGCCGGCCAGTCGCCTGCCGCGCGCTGGCGCCTTAACTTGGAAGGCCGGCGCTACGAGTCCTGAGATGTCACTAAACTGGATTGGGAAGAATTAGGACGCACGCAAGAAGCTAGATGCCGCGCGCATCTCAGCCTCGGTCATTTTCGGTTCAAGCGACCGACGGATCTTGTACAGCTCAGCTTCAATATCCTTGAACTTACGAGCGAGCTTCAGAATGTCAGATACGGTGTAAGCGCGGTTCTCTGCTGGAAGTTGTGGCTGCCCGCCTCAATGGTTAAGGTCCGACGGTTGAAACAGCACCATGTGCCCTGGGCGAGGAAATTGCGATCTCTACATGGATGAATAGCGTCGTTCAGAAGATTTTTGATTTGCACAATCTGCGGCAGGCCGCTGCCACGATGGTGTTTAATCAAGATGATTATTTTCCCCGTACCGCTCTCTGATGCCGTCCATTGATTCTCGGGCCGCTCGCCAAATCCTGGTTTCTTGGGGTTGATGGCGTCTATTAATGAGCGGACCTCACGCTCGAATGCCGCATGAGCAAACATCATGCGTGCAAATGCGATGGCGTGTGGCGCGATTTCACTCGGGTCCGGAAAGGCCACATCGTGTGGGCCCATGGTTTAATCTCCGGTAGACAGCTTAGCGCCGCAATAGTTCTGATAACTTAACGACATTCACAGCTATTCGCCGCGCTTCATCTTTGCTGAACAACTTCTTCGCTTTATCTGCTCTGCACTTTTTTCACTGATCGGCTTAAAGTTCAAGCCGCCGAGCAGCGAACTGGCGCGGCATTGTGATGTTCAATCTGTCGGATGAGATCGCCAACTAGTACTATCTGCGTGGCTATGGTGTCCGCGAAAAAATCAACGCCAACAAATTCATCTTCGATCAGTACCATCAACTCAAGCCGATCGAGCCAGTCAAGACCAGATCATCAGTAAGGTGCGTTTCATCTGTAACTTCTTTGGTATCTATACCTAGATACTCAGCGATAAAGCTACGTACTTCGTTGGCATCCGCATGTCTTTGTGGTGCGATTCGCGCGTCCATCGTTTCCCCCACTTGTTCTCCCCGCCCGGTGAGGTGGGGTCAATCCAGCAAAAGAATTAGGCCTCGGAGTGAATCGCCGGATGGCTTATAGCTGATTCGTCAACGCGCCGAAGCAGCGTGATTTAACGATTGCTCTATGTAAAAACTTCGCCATAGCAGCTTGGCGATATTCGCCGTGATCCGCCGCGCCTCGTTGCGCGTCTGTAGCTGGTGTCTGGAAACTGACCAAAATGGACCGGGGCATATTTTGACGCAATTTGCAGCGCCAAAAGCGGACATTGCCGAGCGCGACTAAGGCGTCCGCTAAGTGCCAAAAGCGGACAATGGCGCCTCTCATTCGAACAACTCGGCCGCGCGGCCGGACAAAGGTCGTGGCACCGTCGCGCCTGGCGCCTTGGCTGTCTTCAGGTTGATGTAAAGCTCGACTTTAGTGGCTCGCTGGACCGGCAAGTCAGAGGGCTTGTCGCCCGTGATGTCCGCTTTGTGCCAAAAGCGGACATCAGCCGCTTCACTCGATCATCTCGTCAGCACGGCGAAGGGCCGAGGCAATCGGCACCGTCGCCGCGGCGGGCCGGTGTGCGCGGAGGAAGGAGCGGATCTGCCGCACCGCGAGCGGAATCCGTTCCTTCGGCTCCTTCCACGGGAACATGCTCACCTCTGCGTTTGGCGCTAGCATCGCGGCCTCCATCGCAATCGCGTAAGGATGCGCCGGGATGTCGTCGGGCAGGATCAGCACCGGCGTCCGGCAGTTGCGGACGAAATCGCGCGTCACGGTGAACACGAAGTCGAGGTTGGTTCGATACATCCTGGTCAGGAATTTTTCCACCTGCTCCATCGTGATCTCGGGCCTTCGCTTCACAAGCTCCGGCCCCCAGCCCTTCATGTTGTTGTCGTAGAACAGGTCGCGCATCTCGGGCCGCGAGCCCGAGGGCTGCGCCAGCACGGCCGC
>JBKPIZ010000198.1:0-6081 GCA_046730495.1 Pseudomonadota bacterium | reverse complement strand
CGCGCTCGAAGGCGCGCTGAAGCTGAAGGAAATCTCCTACCTGCATGCCGAAGGCTATGCCGCCGGCGAGCTCAAGCACGGGCCGATTGCGCTCGTTGACGAGAACATGCCGGTGATCGTGATCGCGCCGCACGACAAGGTATTCGAAAAGACGTTTTCCAACATGCAGGAAGTCGCCGCGCGCGGCGGGCGGCTGATCCTGATGACGGATGCCGACGGCGCGCGCGCCGCAAAAGCCCACACCATGGTTACGCTCACCTTGCCGACGGTGCATCCGGCGGTGGCGCCGATCGTCTATGCGGTTCCGGTCCAGCTCTTGGCCTATCACACCGCGGTGCTGATGGGCACGGACGTCGATCAGCCGCGCAATCTGGCCAAATCGGTAACGGTGGAATAATCGTCGACCGAGCGTGACGGCGCGCCGTGCAAATCGGGCCGACGGCGTATATATCTTGCAGTTGCGCCAAGAACGTTTTTACGAAGAAGCGGTGCCACCACAGCAATGACGAACGACTCGATCCAGAATACGCGCGCCACCAGTGCGGCCAAATCGTCGCCCGGTATCATCAGCCGGATCCGCACCTATTTCCTCACCGGCCTGGTCGTCGCCGGTCCGGTCGCCATCACACTGTGGCTGGTGTGGTGGTTCGTCACCTGGGTCGACGGTCTGGTGCGGCCGTTTATTCCGGGGGCGTACCGGCCGGAAACCTATATGCCGGTGCGGATCCCCGGCTTGGGCCTGATCATCGTCTTTGTGGCGCTGACGCTGTTGGGCTTTTTCACGGCCAACTTTGTCGGCCGCAAGCTCGTCGATTTCGGCGAGAGCATTTTAAGCCGCATGCCGGTGGTGCGGCCGATTTACCGAACCGCCAAGCAGATCTTCCAGACCTTGTTCTCGAAATCGGAATCGAGCTTTCGCCGCGTCGCGCTGATCGAATTTCCGTCCCCCGGCATGTGGTCGCTGGTTTTTCTCACCCAATCGCCGACCGAGGACATTGCCGGCCGCCTGCCGGAGAGCGAATACGTCTCTGCGTTCATGCCGTGCACGCCGAACCCGACCACGGGATTTTTCTTTTATGTGCCCAAGCGCGAAGTGATCGAGCTCGACATCACGGTCGAACAGGCGATGACCGTGATCATGTCGGCCGGCATCGTGCAGCCCGGCGCCGAAGCGAATGCGCAAGGCTCGCCAGCCAAGCTCGCGGCGCTGGCGCAAACTGCGCGCGCAGCCCAGACCGCGCGCAAAGCCGAGCCGACCACCGCCAAACCTTTTTAGGCCGCCGGTCATACTGCTAGTCTTCCACGATGGGGTTGGAGGGCGGCTATGAACTTTCAACAGGCAGTCCAGTCGGTATTTTCAAATTATGCGAATTTCCGCGGCCGCGCAGGCCGCTCGGAATTCTGGTGGTTTCAATTGTTCCTCCTTCTCGGCGGTATAGTCGCCGCGCTCTTGGACCTGTTCGCAAATTCCAGCGTCCTTGGCGGCTCGCCGCTGGCGACGTTGTTTTGGCTGGCGACGATTATTCCCGATCTCGCCGTCACGGTGCGCAGACTGCATGACACCGATTCAAGCGGCTGGTGGATCCTGCTTGGTTTGATCCCGCTTATCGGCATGATCGTGCTGATCGTCTGGTGGTGCCAGGAGGGTTCGCGAGGTTACAACCGGTTCGGGGCCGATCCGCTTCAGCCGGCGCTCACCAGCCCGACTGCTTCGTCGCGCGCGAACAGATAAAGCAGTTGCCGCAAGGCCTGCCCGCGCGGCGATTGCAATTTCGGATCGCGTGCAAGCACCAGCGCCGCATCGTCGCGTGCCGCCGGCAACAGCGCCGCATGAGATTCGATCCGCGCCACGCGAAAGCCGGGTAGGCCGCTTTGCCGGACCCCGAGCACGTCGCCTTGCCCACGCAGGCGCAAATCCTCCTCCGCGATACGGAAACCATCGTCGGTCTCGCGCAGGATCGCGAGCCGCGCTTTCGCGGTCGGGCCGAGCGGCGTCTTGTAAAGCAGAATGCAGCTCGAGCGCTCGGCGCCGCGGCCGATCCGCCCGCGCAGCTGATGCAGTTGGGCCAAGCCGAAGCGCTCGGCGTGTTCGATCACCAGAACGCTTGCTTGCGGCACGTCGACGCCGACTTCGATCACTGTCGTGGCGACAAGGAGCCGGGTTTCGCCCTTGGCAAAGCGCTCCATGGCGCGATCCTTTTCCGTGCCGCGCATGCGGCCGTGAACGAGATCGACGGCGCTGCCGAAACGCTTCTGCAGGAATTTGAACCGCTCCTCGGCCGCGGCGAGATCGATGCTTTCGGATTCCTCGACCAGCGGGCACACCCAATAGATCTGACGTCCGGCTTTCCATGCGCGCGCCACCGCATCGATGATCTCGGCGAGCCGCTCCGACGGCACCGCGCGGGTGTCGATTTTTTGCCGTCCGGCCGGTTTCTCGCGCAGCTCGGAGACGTCCATATCGCCGAAATAGGTCAACACCAGCGAGCGCGGGATCGGAGTGGCGGTGAGCACCAGAAGATCGACCGCTTCGCCTTTGCGCGCCAAGGCGAGGCGCTGATGTACGCCGAAGCGGTGCTGCTCGTCGACGATGGCAAGCGCGAGATCGTGGAACGCGACATGTTCCTGAAACAGCGCATGTGTGCCGACGATCAGATCGATCTCGCCGATCGCGAGACTTGAGAGAATATCCTCGCGCTCGCGTCCGCGTTCGCGGCCGGTCAAGATCGCAAGACGGATGCCGGCGGCGCGCGCCAAAGGCGCGATGGTGGCACAATGCTGCCGCGCCAGGATTTCGGTCGGCGCCATGAACGCCGCCTGGCGACCGGCTTCGATCACATTGGCGGCGGCAAGGAGCGCGACCACGGTCTTGCCGGAGCCGACATCGCCGTGGAGAAGCCGCAGCATGCGCTGCGGTTGGGCGAGGTCAGCGACGATATCGGTCACCGCGCGCTGTTGCGACGGAGTCAGCGCATAGGGAAGGGCGGCGATGATGCGGCCGCGCAAGCGTCCTTCGGCGGCGCTGCCGCGGCCGCTGCGATTGCGCATATGCGCGCGGAGGAGAGCGAGCGCCAGCTGCCCGGCGAGGAATTCATCGTAAGCGAGCCGCGACCATGCCGCGTTCTCGGGCGAAAGATCCTCGGGCGATTGCGGCCGATGGAGCCGGCGCAGCGCCTCGGCAAAATTCGGATAGGCGTTGCGTGACAGCCAGTCGGGGTCCTGCCATTCGGTCAACGCCGGCAGCCGCCCCAAGGCGCCATCGATCGCCTTACGCAGCTGATTGGGATGCAAGCCCTCGGTCAGCGGATAGACCGGATCGAGGAGCGGCAGGTGCTTGAAACCCTCCGCGTCGACGACGCGGTCGGGATGCACCATCTGCAAGTGGCCGTCATAGAGCGTGGCGGTGCCGGATACGTAGCGGACTTCGCCGACCGGAAATTGCTTTTGCAGGTAATCCTTGCGGGCGTTGAAATAGGTAATGGTCAGCGTGTTGGTGTCGTCGCTCGCCTCGATATTGTACGGCGCGCGCGGCCGGTGCGGCGGTGGCGGCCGGTGCTTGTCGATTCCGACCGCGACGGTCACGACCGTGTCCGGCGTCACTTCGCTGAGCTTTGGCTGATTGCGCCGGTCGACGAACCCGCTCGGCAGATGAAACAATAGATCGATGAGGCGCGGCGGTTCGTTGTCGCGGCCGAAGAGCCGGGCGTAGAGCTTTTCCAGCTTCGGCCCGATCCCCGGCAGGGACGACAACGAAGCGAAGAGCGGATTGAGGACGGCTGGACGCATTAGAAGCTGTTGTTTTCTGTCATCCTGAGGTGGCCGCGAAGCGGCCCTCGAAGGATATCGGCCCGGGCCGTCGCCCTTCGAGGCCCGCTTCGCTCGCTCCTCAGGGTGACGCCGAACGCGGCTGACATTCACTCCATCGCCCTCTATATACCCCTGGCCCGGCCCCGTCCGGGCTTTTGGCGTTTGCTTGTCGCGCATGATCCGGAAAAGTGGAAACCGGTTTTCCGAAAAGATCATGCGGCAAAATGGATTCGGAAGAATGACGGAACGCTCCAGCGCAGGATTGGACGAGCGGCGGCGGCGCTTATTGTTTCGCGCCTGGCGCCGCGGCGTGCGCGAGATGGATCTGATCGTCGGCCGCTTTGCCGACGCGTGCATCGACAAATTCGATACCGCGGAGCTCGACCAATTCGAGCATCTGATCGAAGTGCCCAACGCCGAACTCTATGCGTGGATTGTCGGCAATGAAGCCGTGCCGGCGCGGCATGACACGCCGGTGCTGCGCCAGCTGATGGCCTTCCATAACCGTGCCGAGGCGAAGCCGTGAGCGCGCCGGCGCAACTCTTGACCAAATCGCCGGCCGAGCGGCTCAAACCCGGCCGGCCGCTCACGCTGGCCGGGGTGCCGGATGGCGCCGAGGGGCTGGTCGTCGCCGATCTCGCTCGCGCCATTGCGGCGAGCAAAAATCCGCCGGCGATCTCGCTCGCCGTCGTCTGCCGCGACGGGGCGCGCATGGCTGCGGCCTCGCGGGCGATTGCCTTCTTCGCGCCCGATATTGAAGTCCTGGAATTCCCCGCCTGGGATTGTCTGCCCTATGACCGCGTCTCGCCGCATGCCGCGGTCGTTGCACAGCGGGTGATGGCGCTGGCGCGGTTATCACGAATTGTCGGCCGCGAGCGCCCGGCGGTCCTTCTCACCACCGTCAACGCTGTCTTGCAGCGCGTGCCCGAGCGCGCGGTGATCGCCAAGCAGTCGCTGTCGGTGGCGCCGGGCAATGTCGCGCCGATGGCCAACATCATCCAATGGCTTGAGCTCAACGGTTTTAACCGCGCCGCCACGGTGCGCGAGGCCGGCGATTACGCGGTGCGCGGTGGCATCGTCGATCTGTTCGCGCCCGGCATGGAGGCGCCGGTGCGGCTTGATTTTTTTGGCGATACGCTGGAATCGATCCGCAGCTTCGATCCAGAGACGCAACGCACGACGAACGAGCTGCGCGCGCTCGATCTCGTCCCGGTCGCCGAGTTTGCGCTAACGAGCGACACCATTCGTGCCTTTCGCACCGGCTATGTGGCGGAGTTTGGCGCCGCCGCGCCGGACGATGCGCTCTACGAAGCGGTCAGCGAAGGGCGCAAGCATGCCGGCATGGAGCATTGGCTGCCGTTGTTTCATCGCCGGCTCGAAACGCTGTTCGATTATCTGCCGGCGACGCCGCTTGCCGTCGAACCGCTGGCCGAAGAAGCCGCGCATGAGCGGCTCGCGCAGATCGCCGACTATTATCAGGCGCGCAAAGATGCGCTGGGCAAAGACGGCGGCGGCGCGCCGTACAAACCGTTGCCGCCGGACCGGCTTTATCTTGCCGAAACAGAATGGCGCGAGCGGCTGGACGCTTCGCCGCTGGCCAAGCTGACGCCGTTCGCCGCGCCGGAACAGGCGAGCCAACCGGGTGGCGCACAGCCCGAACAATCAGCCGACAACGTCATCGCCATCGGCGCCCATGCCGGGCGCAATTTCGCGGCCGAACGCGCAACGCCGGGCGCCAATGTGTTCGAAGCCGCGGTCAAGCATGTCGGCGCGCTGCAATCGTCCGGCAAGCGCACCTTGATCGCACTGTGGAGCGAAGGCTCGCGCGAACGCATGGGCCATGTGCTGGCCGAACATGGCCTGCACAATCTGGCGCCGGTGGCGTCGTGGCCGCAAGCCCTCGCGCTGCCGCGCCCGCAAGTCAGCCTCGCCGTGCTCGGGCTCGAATCCGGCTTCGAGACCGCCGACGTCGCACTGATTACCGAACAGGACATTCTCGGCGAGCGGCTCATTCGCGCGCGCCGGGTGTCGAAGCGCGCGGAAAATTTCATCGCCGAGGTGACGAGTCTCGCCGCCGGCGATCTCGTCGTCCATGTCGATCATGGCATCGGCCGCTTTTCCGGCTTGCGCGCGATCGAAGCGGCCGGCGCGCCGCACGATTGTCTCGAAATTCACTATGCCGGCGGCGACAAATTGTTCCTGCCGGTCGAGAACATCGAACTCCTTTCGCGCTACGGCTCCGATCAGGCTGGCGCCGAGCTCGACCGGCTCGGC